>CAYZGY010000293.1:0-8991 GCA_964478085.1 uncultured Planctomycetia bacterium | reverse complement strand
CGCGCTCCTCGGCCCAAGAATCGACGGCTCCGGTATTCGGACGGGTCTTGCGGACCGAAAACGGCTGCACTCGCAGTCCACCCTCTCGTATCGCTCGGATCTCGCGCGCGACGAAAGTGTGTGAAAGGGACGGATACTCCGTATTCAGATACGCGAGTGTTAACATCGCGGTAGTCGGCGAGAAAGATCAGCAGGTCGACGCAGATCGCCGTTTTTAGGATTCATTCGTGAAGTCACTACGTCGACTGTAGCTGGAAGAAAAACGTACAGCAAGTTCACGACGACGATCGACCGTTGAAGCGGGCCTCGTCATTGGACCCCGCGGTGCCATTACCCAAACGATCCTCCCGCAGCTTCGCGATCGCCGCAAAACAGACTTTTTGGTTGTCGTCGATCAGTCGGTCGAGATCTGAGGGTTTCGCGTCTCTCCATGGCCGTTCGGGGTGTGCCTTCTACCGCTCACCGAAAACCGACCTCGAACGACCGCGATGACGCAGATAGGGGCAAGCAGTACCGAAGCCAGTATGGCGGACCAGGTCTCTTCGCTCCATGCAACCAACGAAGCTAACAAGGGAGGGACGACCAACAGAATCAGAGCGGCAGTCAACAAGACAGCGCTATAGCGTAAGTCAGCCGACCAATACGAAATCTGTCGCGCGGTCAAGTAGCGGTGAAATAAGACTAACGCCAAGATGATGCCGATGGCAGTGCCGAGAACGACTCCTACAAGCCCGAAGGTGCGGTGAATCTCAAGGTAGTTGTCGCCCGATTGAACGTCAGGCAGTGAGCTTTATCGGAATCTGATCTGGGTTCAACGTTACTTCGTCAATCGGGGTCCAGTCCCGAACGTCGCCACTCCCGCGCTTCGGTACTCAACTTTGTAGAGGTATTCGAAGAAGTACGGCGCGACGACGACCAAGCCGAGCGTGACAGCTACACCCGAGGGTAGAAGCGTCGCTCGCGAGCCGACGAGGCTTGAGCGATCACGAGTGGCCAAGAACGATCATCGGCCAAACGATTCGCGCGCACCTCGCCCCCAATCCGAGGTCGATGCAGCGTCAGGCAAGACTCGACCCACCCTCGAACTGAACATGTGGTCGATCCGCGAGACTGTAGTCGTAGATTCCCCGAATCTTGTGATACGGCCCGCCGAAAATCACCGTGGGGCGCCCGAGCAGCGCCGCGAGAATCCCGGCGTGCAATCGCGTCGTGAACACGACGGCCGCTTCTGAGATGAACTCGCAGAACTGATCAAACGTACATGCGTTTACGATGCTCGCGTCACGAACGATTCTCGGTAGCGGAACTGCTTCTGGAAATCGTTCGGAGAGAATGGCCTCGCAGCGCTGCCGGAAAGGTGTCTGTCGTCGAACTCGCACGGAATTCACCAAAGGATAAAGCGCTGTCTTCATCCAACGAGGCATGCGCTTCGCTGCAGACTTCCGCAACGACAGCTTACTCGACTGAAACGCAATCGACGGGTGTTCCACGTCAACACGCTCCACTATCAGAACATGTCAACCGTCGCGCCCTTCTAACGCCCCGAGGAACTCAAACCCCTCGAGCTCGAACGCGAGGTCTCGGTCGAGCCCGACGCGACACATTGACGGAAGATCGTGATCGTTGAGTAGATGGTCTCGGCTATACGGCTCACGGCAGAAGATCGTCAGAGGCGCGACACGATCGCCGATTTCCTACGAGAATGGACGCGTCGGGAAGTGAGATGTCGAAGGTAACACGCATAGCGGGGTTCTTGGATAGTCTTGCGAGAGGGTGCGAAACATCCGCGGAATATGGATCGCCTTCTCCAACATACCGCCGTTCGCACCCAGAACACACAAGTCTGCCTGTTCAAGATCTTCGACTCGGGTGATTCCGAGATCGTGGTACACGATGTCCGTACCGATCACCATCAACCGATCGCCGTTGTTGCCGACGAGCTCCCCCTTGTCGTCTACGAGCGGAGGATGAAACACGCGAGCGCCGCGATAACCGTCGAGGAAATCACGCAGGGTTTGCGAATCGGACTCCGAGGAGTGCTCCATCTTGTTCGGGCTTCCCGAGTTCGAGTCAGAGGTTATTGGCTATCTGGCTCTACGCGCGCTTTCGCCACAACTCGATAGTTCTTACACATCCCCCGGTCCATCCATTTCGAGCGAACGTCCAGCCTCGCCAACAGCTCGCCCACTCCGAGAAAGAGCGGCTTGAGCCAGCAAAACGTGAGACACCCGATGATCCCCATCGCTCCGGTCGCACGAAGATTGGGAGGAAACCAAGGCAGACTGCGACCGGCCATTCGCAGCTGATAAGCGAGCGTTCCGAAGTACCCTTCGAGCCACTCGAGGGACTCGATCTCGAAGCCCGAAGCTTCGAAGACCTTCGCGATGCCGTAACGCGTATACCGAAAGAAATCGTAGGGTGGCTCGTTCTCATGAAAAAACAGAGGACAGGTCAGCGCAATTCTTCCCCCGGGCTTGAGAACTCTCCGCAACTCCGAAAGCGCCTTCATCGGTTCCGGCAGGTGAGCAAGCACCTGCGTACAGATGATCGCGTCGTACGTGTCGTCCGCGACGGGAAGATCCGTCAGATCGCCGACGAAGTCGAGCTTGCCGTAAGTCTTCCCCGGCACTTCCGCAAAATCTGTCGCTTCGTAGCGGTGCTCCTCGAAGAAAACTTTGTGACGACAATCCCCAGCACCAGCGTCGAGCACTCGCGAACCCTTCGGCAGACTCGAAGCGAACTCGCGCAGGAACGACTCTAGATGAACACGCGAAGGGTTCACGCTCGTCACCGACCTCCCGAGACTCGATTTCTGATTCTCTCGTGAAAGCCTGCCAGCTCGGCCCGAAACGCCAATCGACTGAAACCGCCGCCTGGGCTCGAGACTCTGGCAGGGTTCACCATGTATCGACGAAGCCTCTGGGCATCAAAGTCGCTCGGATTGGACCCGGTCAGCGTAGTACAGGCGTATTCGTAACCCGCTGCATGTGCCGCACGCGCGGTTCGGTCATTGTGGTCGCCGTTCGGATAGCAGAACCCCGTCGGCGAATCGGCACCGAGCCAGTCCGTGATCTGTGCCCGCGATTCGCAAAGCTCGCGCTTGAGAGACTCGTCGTCCAGCTGAGGAAGTAGCGGATGACTCACGGTATGTGAGCCGATTTCGTGACCCCGCTGATACAAGTCTCGAACGTCCTCGACCGACATCGCGGAGTAACTGGAAGCCAGCTCCTCCTCACTCGAACCGTCGTGGCACTCCTCGAGTGCTCGCTGCCGAAGTTCGGGAGTCGATCGTTTCAGAAAGGCCATCCATGAATCGAGACTGGATAGACTCACGCGCTCGGAGTCCGACGAATCGACGAAGTCGCGGCAACGATCAGCCGTGCGTAGCCACGCGAGCACGGCACGGTCAAACCACATCGAGCGCCGCTCGGAGACGAACGCGGTGGTCACAAAGAACGTCCCGCGTACGCCATGCTGCTCCAGAATCGGGGCAGCGATCGAGTAGTTGTCTGAATATCCGTCGTCGAACGTGAGCGCTACGGTGCGCACATCCGAGCTTGCTCCCTGTCGCAACGCTCTCTCGACCGTTTCTACCTGACAGTGCCGCGAGAGCCAGCGAACTTGACTTTCGAACGCGCTCTCCGCAACGGCAAGACTCGGCAGCGGATAGCGATTCGCAACATCGTCAGGAAGGACACGGTGATAGGCAAGAATCGTCACCCCTCCGATCTGGGCCCGCTCCAATCGCCGCAGCGACCCCGAGAACCAGCCGGCGATGTCGAGCGCGTGACGCGCTAGGTGTCGACGATTGAGACTCATGAGGAGATCGGCGCAGCGCCTTCCGAAGACGACGGCACGCTGCTCGAATCGCCGAAACGACGGAGGAACTCTTCGAACGACTCACAGTACTTCGCTATCTCCGGACGCATCCTCCCGAAGAGAGCAGTTTCCATTCGCTCCAACTCGCTCCTCAAGACGTTCGCGCAGGTCACGTGCACCTCCGAAAAATCTGCAATGGAATCTGCGACGCTCAACTCGGCTGTCGTTGCCTCGTCCATCGCACGAAGCGATTCGCGGAGTGCTTCAGGTCGATCGCAGAGCTCCTCCAGGTACCAGAGGTAGTGCAAGCGCCAGACAACGTTCGGCGCTTCTCCCTTGATGAATCTCAAGTACGTACTGCAGAGATTTCGTACGTGAGCGAACGAATCTACACCCAGCCCCTCGACAAAACCGCGTCGGTCTGTGCGCGACTGAAGCAACGAGAACGCGTCAAGGTCAACTCGCCGATTCCCGAAGTCCGCGACAGCATGAAAACAATCCACGGGAGTCACGTTCGAGCGGAGCCAAACCGCGTCGACACCGAGCGCCCAGGTGCCGATGATGTCGTCGCTGTCGACCAGCCCGCCGAAAGTCGTTCGCTCCGCTCCAGTGAAGCGCCATTCGTTCTCTTTCAGCGCGTTCGCGATTCGCTCGAAGTAGTCGGAGACGAGTGGATAGAGGTCGAAATCGTGAAGAATCACTGATCGAGTCTTCGCCGCCTTGATTCCAGTTGTCCAATTCAGCGAAGCGTAGAACTTCGACTGTCGGATACGGCTCGCGAGCGCAGCCGGAACGGTCTCGTGGAAGAGTAAGCGAAGAACGAGGTCGGGAAACTTCGATCGTATCGAATCGATGAACTCGTCCCCTCCTTCCTGCGGGCCGCGATCGAAAACGACGATGACCTCCCTGAGCGACTCGCAGTTCGTTTGAGCGATGAATCGAAGGTTAAGCTCGAGGATCTGTCGAAGAGCCCACGGAGTCCCGAGAACAATGGTGTACCCAGGCTCCGGAGACGTCAGCGGAGACCAGCTGAAAAAAGGACGAAAGAGGCTCTTGAGCAGACCTCGTCGAATTCTCTGTTTGTCGAGTAGCTTGGCCATGAGGCGGCCCCCTGAAGACTATCGGTAACGGCGAGCTCTTCGGATGCGCTCGACCAAACGAACCGGAAGGCGCAAAGGATGACGCTCCGACCTCTCAGCCGACCAATCGGAGTAACGTTGATACAATCCGCTTGCCAATCGCGAAACGGCGTGAAGCTCTACGCTCCCCTCGCAGATCGGCACAACACCAGTCATCACCCGCTGCTTGTACGCGTCCTGACCCTTTCCTAAATCGATGGTCGAAATGCCCCATTCCGGTGCGAGTCGCATCATCTCAAGGAGAAGCACAGAGCCCGGCGACAAAGTCGAAAAGTCCCGATCGTAACCGGGAAACCAGTAGTGCCAGACACGCGGCGACCGCATTCCGAGATGTGCGGCCACGAGTCGACCTCCCGCGCGCAGAGTCGAAAGGGTGCCCGAGAAGCCATGGTCGTCGGCTCGACGAATCACGTCGACGCACTTGCGAGTCCACTCGAACGAGAACATGTCCAATCCCCCGCAAGCCAGGCACTGTCTCGTCTTCCACTCGAGAATCTTCTGAAACGCTTCCTCGTCGTCCGGAGCGTGCGCCACGAACTCAAGCTCGCCGAGCTTCTTCGAGAGTCGATTCGCAGCCGACCGAGTTTTCGACACCCATTTGGCACCCTCCTGTCGCTTTCGCTGAGCATAGACGTCAAATCCTTCGGTGAGATCAATCACCGGCGACTCGGATGACTTCGTTCGATACTCGGCGAACTCAGGCTGCGACGACAGAAGGTGATCGAACCGAAACGAGGATATCGAACTCGCGCGGAAGAGTTCGGGGACGTTCCAGTCGGTCCCTTCTACGACGATAACGCCATGATAGTCTGAGAGAGCACCGCCAACCGGACGTGATCCGCGCCACCGATCTCGGTGAAACGGAAAGAAACCGCGCGATTCGCCTCGCTCCCTCATCACCGCAACACACACATCGCCCCGAGCAGCATGCACGCTGCGCGAAAACTCCGGGTGAAAATACGGACTCCAGAATTGAGAGTTCGAGCGAACGATTTCGAGCCACGCATCAGCGTCTCGGTCTTCGAGATCATCGAAATGAACGACTCGCACTTCCATTACTCGGCCGGCCTCGAGGGAAGTGAACAGATCGGAGCGCGAATTCGATCGCGAAAAGGACGCGGACCTCGACCTCGAACGGCTCGACCGATCGAGCGAGCGAGAAGCGCGACCAGTTCCGCGACCTCCGTGAGAATCGCCGCGATCCAACCGAAGTGCTTCTTCAGGTAGTAAAAACGGCTTTGAAAGAAATGATCCGCGAGGCAGCCCCCCACGACGCGGTCGCCGGTCGCCTCGGCGCTCGCCCCACTGACATGGCTCGCACAAGCGCCGCCGACTGCCCAGAGCTCGTGACCCGCAGCAGAAACACGACGACAAAGATCCGTTTCCTCGAAGTACAAAAAGAACCTCGGATCAAACCCGCCGACCGACCGAATCACGTCGGTCCTGGCCAGCAGAATAGCCCCAGCAAGCCACTCGCCGCGGACCGGCTCATCTTCGGGAACGACTTCCCTATGAGCCCGCGTATTCCACGGCAGCCCAAGAGCGGTAGAAACGACCGTCCAGGGAGTCGGAAGCCTTTCTACGTGCTGAAACGATCCGTCGCCTTCCCGAATCGACGGCGCAACGATCGCAGCGAGCGGATTCGCTCGCAAGAACTCGAGCAACTTGACGATCTCCGCCACCTCGAAAATTGCGTCTGGATTGAGAAAGAGCACAAACGGTGTCACGACGCGTTCCAGCCCCAGATTGCATCCTCGCCCGAAGCCGAGGTTCTGAGAGCTCTCGATCGCTGTCACCCACGAGAACTCGTCTTCTACGATCTGAATCGTCGCGTCACCGCTCGCGTTCTCGACGACGATGCAGTCCAGAAGTCCTCGATCGTATGCCTCTTTCAATGGCGTCAGCGCCGCCCGAATCGTCGACTCAGATCGGTAGGTTACGAGTATCGCTGTGATCTCGGCCATCGAACGGCGCTACGAGGTGTAACCAAGCGTGCGAAGACGAAATAACGACATGGTTCGAGGTGGTTCGATTCGCGGAAGCCAGAGCGGATCCGTCGCGCCTGTCACGATCGCGACTTCGTCATCGACGACGGCGGAACGAAATCCCCCCCGCCGCAGATACTCACGCGCTTCGCAGGTTCCACGCCCGTAGGGAAACGAGAAGTGACGCGGACGAAATCCGAGTTCTCGCTCGAAAGTGGAGACACAGAGGTCGATTTCGTCCTTCGTCTGCTGACTCGAGCAGGTCGAAAGATCGATGTGATCGTGTGTATGCGCGCCGATCGCTATCATCGGGTAACGTTCAGCGAGTTCCCTGATCTCGTCCCAGTCGCAAGTGGAACGCGGCGCGACCTCGTCTGAATTCAATTCGCGTCGAACGAACGCAAGCGTATCGGCACTATCACGAAGCGATGCTACGAGCAGCTTCGCCGACAGCGCGCGGTACGCGTCGGTCAACTGTCGAGATTCACCGAGATCGAAACGGCGTTCATCGAACTCGATCACGTGACTTCGTCGCGTTCGAAAAGCGCTATACAACTCGTCGATCCACTGGCGCTCGCTTCGATCGACATATCCGGTCGGCAAGTACAAGCACGCCGGAATCTCGTATTTCTCGAGGAGCGGAGCGGCTTCCCGCAGAGTATCGAGATACCCGTCGTCGAACGTTACGACCACTGTGCCTGCCTCGATCGGCTCACCGGCCTCCGTCGCCTCGACGAGATCATCGATCGAGAGAATCCGACGATGCCGAGAGAGAAAATCAAGCTGCTGATCGAACTGTCGAAGCGCCAGATGGTTCGCCGGGTCGATCCACTCCGAATCCGGCGTCTGCGCGACACTGTGATAAGCGAGAATCACTCCTCGCTCGCTTCTCGACAACCGCGAGTGAATCCAGGAAGCGCCACTCCAGTAGGCCGCAATTCCCGAGTATTCGCGCAGTCGAGATCTCAGCCCGAGTTTCCGCGAATCCGCAACGTCGATATCGATCATCAGCTGAGCAGAACGTCGAGACCGGCGGTTTCGACGATTCTATCTACCGCGCTGGCCTGCTCGGTCGAAAGACGTTCCCGCCAAGACTCGCTCTTGGACGTGTCGGCGGCGGTACTGCTTGAAATTCGGTCACGCACCTCGTCACTCCAAGTAACACCGGCCCACTCGTAGATGCGCTGGCTCGCCGCAAGGGTATCGGCAGCGAGCGTCTCGTAACGCACGAGAAAGTAGTTCTCGCGATTCTCGCCGGCTTCGTGAATCACCGCGGTCGAGTAAGCCCAGAACCAAAGCTCGGACTCCTCGAGGGAAAGAGCTTCGATATATCCGAAACGCTCTCCCCAAGCCGGATCCGCGTTGGCAACAAGCGTGAGTCGATCGTAATTCGCTTTCCGAATCGCGTCACGATCCTTGCCTTCGACGTACCGTCGAAGCCAGGAGTTCAGGAAGCCTCCAGGGTGCCGAACGTTGTGAAGAACGCGCGCTTCGGGTCGTGTCTCAAGGGCCCAGACGATCCAACCAGGAACGAGCACCATCTTCAGGACCGGGCATGCCTCGCGCACCGCGCTCGCTCGCCCGAGCCAGAACGGCATCGGCCATTCTCTCCGGGCGAGTCTTGGATCGGTCACCGACAGCAATCGACGAAGACGTCGGCGACGAAGAAGGCGATACAAGCCGAACGCATTGGAAATCCGATGGAAGTATTTCTTCGAAACGCCGATTGGCTGGTCCCGCTCCCCGAATCGCTCCGAGGCCCACTCGACCGCGCTTGACCATGCCTCAGCACTCGGCACTTCGGAAGTCGAGCGCGCGACGGGGCAAGGCAACGACGCGAACGGCGAAGCTTCGATTTCGTTTACTTCGCTACGGCAGAACGTCTCCGCACTACGGTCCAGAACTCGCAAAAGCCAGTTCGTGCCGGATCGCCCGTGCCCGGTGAGGATCAGGTACCGTAGCGGCACTTGGGTAGACGAGACTCTGAAGGATAAGGGTGCAGATGACGTCTGGCGCGATCGCATCATGCTGCGACGCCGAAAGTTGGA
>CAYZGY010000292.1:0-9016 GCA_964478085.1 uncultured Planctomycetia bacterium | reverse complement strand
ACGTCCTCATGGGACAGAACGTGCTCCACCCGAACGAGGCCGGGGTCTGGATTCAGCGCGTGCTCGACATGGCCTGGGCCGCGCAATCGGACCCGGCTTTCTCGGAGGCCGAGCGCCTGCAGATTCTCGCCTGGGGATACGGATACGCGACTCACGGATCGGCGGATGTGTGGGCGCACGCCCTCGTTCGCGAATTCACCGAGGGGGTCTTTCCGAAGTCTCCGGGACTCCTGCGCCACACGCTTGTCGAGGCGTATATCGGCGACGCGACTCCGGGATTCGACAACAATCCCGATCGCACGATCGTTCCGAACGGTGATATCAGCGACGACACGTCGCCCGAGTTCGTTCTCGATGCACCCCATCGTTTCGTTTTCGAGACGCTGATTCGCCCCTTCGTCGGTGACCCGAGTATCAGCGAGGAGTTCCCGGACGGCGAGCGCGGAAAGATCCTCGATCTTCTGATCGAGATGCGTTCGCATCTCGAGACGGTTGCGACCGTTCTCGGTCCGGAGCCGTCCGAGGCCTTCGGCAGTCTGATTCCTGCGCTGTTTCAGGACATCGTCGACGGGAATCCGGTCTCTCAGGCGACCAAGGACTCCGCGTTCCTCTCGTATCTCTACAACTGGATCGATGAGATCGACGCCGGTATCGCCAATTGGAGCGAGCTCGGGCTGGCCTACACGCGCGGTATTTTCGACGCACAGACTCGGCGAGACTTGCAGAACGAGTCGGCCGGGGACCGCGGTTCCGAGCTGAGCGGCGATCGTGCGAGGGTAGAGAACGCCATCGGCTTCGTCGATACCGTCCTCGACGAGCTCCACGATCCGAACGGTGACGGCGATCGCAGCGACTCGTTCGTCGACAATCACCTCCTCCCGATGTTCGGCTTTCCGAAGGAATTCATCGCCTTTCGACTGGCTCTCTCGGAGTTCGGCGAAACGCTCGACGACGACGTCCTCGGACCGCTGCGCCTTCTCTTCAACCCCTTGCTCGAGCCGCTCGATCGGGTGGCTGACTTCCCCAAGCTGTTCCTCAAGGAGCAGCTCGGCTCGCGACTCGGCTTCGATCTCGATTTCTTCGAGTTCCTCAACGCTCTCGACCACAAGATGGACGTCCAGACGATGACCGTCGACGGAGAAGTCGTGCCCGTCTTCCTTCCGACGGACCGCGCCAAGATCGACGCGTATATGGGGATCGAGGCGAAGACGCAGAGCGTCGCGCCAGATCCGAACGGGGTCGAAATCCAGCAGCTGGGGGATCGGGGCGTCGAGCTTCACGACGGTGCGGGCGGACCGATCCCCGACAATGTCGAGTTCGATAAAGAGGCTTTTGCGGCCTACGCCAACAGCGTGACCTTGTCGAAGATGGTCCTTCTGCAGGAGGATCCGATCGACGGCGAGAGCGTCGGCGCTGGTGGATTGAGCGCGCTCTACTCCGATCTGACAGGCGCGCCGTACGACGCCGGATTGCTCAATCTCAATGGAGGCCATGGCGGCAATGTGATGACAGCGACGCTCCCGGGCGTCGTCGACGAGAGCGGCGATCCCGTCAACTCGTCCCGCTGGCTGACCTCCTTCGACGAGAATCACTCCTGGCGTGTGGACTCGCGAACGGCCGAGACCGAGCCGTACCGCCACAACGAGCCGGGTGACGGGAGCGATACCGCGACCTGGACATTCTCGGGATTGGCTCCGGGAAGCTACACCGTGCAGGTCAGCTGGAAGTCGAACTTCGAATTCACGCCGGCGACGAACGCGCCGTACCGCGTCCTGGATGGCGCGGCACTCGAGGACACGATTCGGCTCGATCAACAGCAGTTCCCGAGTGACAACCAGGTCGGGCTCCTCTTCTTCGAGACGCTCGGAACCTACGACATCACGAGCGGTACGCTCGTCGTCGAGCTCAGCGACGACGCGGATGGCTCCGTGATCGCCGGGCCCGTGCGCATCGATCCGGACGGGACGATCACGCGTGAGGATCCTGGCTACGCCGAGGTCGGTGATTGGAACGATCTTGTCGTCGAACTCGGCGTCGGAAACTTCCCGTTGTGGGAGAGCGATCGCCTGCGTCCTGCCTTTCGCCTGCTGTTCGAGGACTGGCAGAACGAGGGGCTTCAGTTTCCCGATTTCGGCGATGCGACGTCGACCGATCCCAACGATGCGGTCATTCCGGCGACGCCAGCGCCTTCTCTCGCGGACGGATTCGCCGCTCTGGCGCCGCCGGACGCGCCGAGTGGAGTCGACATCATCGTCGTCGGAAACGACGTCCGAAACATCTCGGGCGACCTCGAGATCGCGAGTATCGCGGGCAACGGAGACGGCGCTCGAGACTCGTTGACCCTCAACGTCGACGGAAACGTCACGCTGACGGGAGATGCCGGTGGTGGCGGGCTTCTCGATCTGACCATCGCTGCGACAGGGGACGTCTTCGTTTCAGACGGCGTTGTCATTTCGACTCGCTCGGTCGCCGCGGCGGCCGACCCGCTCACAGCAGCCTCGACGGGTGATTCAGGCCTCGTTCTCATCTCGGGAGAGACGATCTCCATCGGAAGCGAGTCCGCCATCGTCGCGAACGCGGACACGGGCTTCAGTCCGGGTGACGTGACCCTCGACGCGGACTCTACCGAGACGTCCAGCTGGTTCCTGGGGATCACGGGATTCGCCCTGGCAGGATCGAACGCCTCGGTCGACGTTGCCGAGGGGGTGACGATTCGCGGCGACGACGTAACGCTGACGGCCGATGCTTCGACCACGAAGACGGCTGTTCTCGCCACGAACCTCTCGATCGATGTCGTCGACGAGTTGGGGCAGTTCCTCGCTCTTGACGACATCTTTCCGTTTACCGCGTCGGTAGCTGCCGTCATCTCCAAGGCGGAGGCCGATGTCCGACTACGCTCGGGAACGACCGTCGACGCGAGTGGGGCGGTTTCGATCGACGCGTTTGCAGCCGCCACGGCTGAGATCGCCACAAGTGCGAGATACCTCGGGGTGACCTACGGAAGCTCCGAGCCCAGCGCGAACTCGACGATCGAGGATGGCGTCCGTGTCACAGCCGGTGGCAACTTCGATCTGAGCGCGCGGACGAGCAACACGGTCGACGTGACGGCCGAAGTGCCGGCACTTCGCGACACCGCAGGTGTCTCGTTCAGCTACGGGCGCGCGCGCGCAGAGTCTCGTGCGGACATCGAGCCCGGCGCTTCGATCACCGCGCAAGACGTGACCGTCTCGACGGACAATGACAACTCGTACCGGAATCTCGCACTCGCAGCGGGCTTCGACGGTAGTGGCACGGCCTCGGTCGGTGCTACGACCGCGCTCGGGTCCTACGCGTCCGAAGCGAGGACTCGCGTCGCTGGCAACCTCGACGTCTCCGGTGACCTGCTCATCGACTCGGACTCGACCCATTCGGTCAACGACTCTCGGACCTTCGCGTCGATCGACGAGCCTTTCGATCCGACCGCCGAGTTGGTAGCGGCCGTCGAGGCCTTTCTCGAGAGTCTCTCGTTGGCGCACGAGATCGGCGATGAGGTGATCGATCCCATCGCGGGAATCGGCCCCGATGTGACGATCGCTGGCGCAGTCACTCTCGTGAAGAGTGACAACTCGTCCGCGTCCGTGCTCGATGACGGTGCTGCCGTCGAGGTGGACGGAACAGCGACCGTACGTTCGATCGCGCTCGACAATTTCCAGATCAGCGCGACAGCGAGCGCCGGTGACGGCAACCTCGCGAGCATCGGCGGCGCGGTCGTGTGGTCGAGTGTCGGCAACCGGTCGAGCGCGTTCATCGGGCAAGGTGCGCTCGTCGACGTCGTCGGAACTCTCGACGTCACCTCGACGGCGACGATGCCACGTCCCGTTGCAGGATTCGATCCCGACTACGATCTGGCAGATGTCGACACGGCGTCGGGTTACGGACGCATTCTCGAAGAGTACGGTGACGCCGAGGCGGCAGGCGCGGAGTATTCGGACGCGCTCTCGTCCTTCGACGACTACCTCGCCTCGATTCTCGATGACCCGGCGGAGATCGGCACGAGCTTCGTTCATGCCGGGGGCACGGTGAACGGCGGTGCGCCGGTCGGTGTGGCCGGCGGGGTCAATATCGTCGAGATCGACAACGCGGCCTACGCAGGAATCGCGGCAGGCGCACACGTCAATCAGCGACTGACGACTCTCGGTGCCATGCAGGATGTTCTCGTTCGAGCGACCGCGACATTCCAGACCGTCCACCTCGCGGGACACGATTCCGCGCTCAACTACGACGGGCTCGGTGGTGGGACGGTCGGAGTCGGCGGGTTCTTCGTCGGTCTCTTTGGAAACAACAGCGCTTCGGCGACGATCGACGATCGAGCACACGTTTCGGCGGGTCGTGACGTTCGAGTGAGCTCGGTCGCGACGGCCGACATCGTCTCTGCGGCACAGGGAGGCGCCGAAGCCGAAACCGTCGGCATTACGGGCGCGGTTTCGTTCGTTGACTTGACGAATGATTCGACCGCGGTCATCGAGGATCGCGCTACCGTCTTGGCGGGGCGCGATGTCGTCGTCGACGCAGATGGAAGCCTTCTCATGACGAACGCATCGGGTGGTGTCGCGATCAGCGAGGTCGCAGGAGTTGGTGTCTCGGGCTCCTTCACCGATGTCGACACGATCACACGTGCACTCATCGGCGATGCGAACGAGCTGATGGGGCCGCTCGGAACGGGCGGAGTCCTCGGACTCGTCGAAGCCGGAGACGACGTGCAGGTCACCGCGGACTCGGTCCACGAGGCTTGGGCGATCTCATCATCCGGCGCAGAGTCGGCCGGAGCCCAGGACGGACCCGCCGTGGGCGAGTTCTTCTTCGCGCGCGAGTTCGGGTTCGGTTTCTCCGGCGACGTCGCGCAGAACGAAGTCACGGCGATCACCGAGGCCATCGTTCGCGACGCGGCGGCCCTCTCCGGTGAGTCCGCTGTCAACGCCGCGGATGCACTCATTCTGCGAGCCACCGACGACACCTTCCTCGCAGCCGGTTCGGGCGCGGTCGTCTACGGAAACCACATCGGCATCGGCGGCTCGTTTTCGAGTAATGCGCTCCAGCGAACTACACGTGCTTACACGCAGGACTCGCGTGTCGAGGCTGTCGCGATCAACATCTCGGCGACCGCTTCCGACCTGCTTGTGGCTGTTTCGGACGGGGGCAGCGGCTCAGCCGAAACGGGCAGCATTGCGGGCTCGGTGAACCTCAACCGGACGACCAACGTGACCGAGGCAGCGCTGCGCGAGCGCCACGTCAGACGTCGTCGTCACGGCGGACAACGAGACCGAGGTTCGCTCGGCCGCTGGTGTCGCGTCTTCGAGCACGAACGGATTCGTCGCCATCGGCGCGGCCGTCGATCTGAGCTTCATCGGTAACTCGGTTCGCTCGTTTGTCGCGGGCGTGACGAATCCTGATCTCGACACGCTCGACGATATCGCCGCGGAGGCGGAGCTCGCGCGTGCCGGTCTCGGCGAGGCTTCGCTAGAGACTTCGGGCGATGTTCTCGTGACAGCGGACAACGACGAGACCATCAACTCGGTTTCCGCTTCCCTGGCGGAAGCTGCTCAAACGGGTGAGGCGACACGCGTCTATCTCAACGACGGCACGCCGACTCCCTTCGATCCGGTCACCGGCAGCGACGCGACGGGCTCTGACGATCTGACGACCGCGGTCGTCCTCGGAGACCTTGACGGCGATGGCCGCAACGATCTCGTGACGGGGAACCTCGGACAGTTCAACCGTCGATTCCTCGGAAACGGCTCAGGCAGCTTCGACGAAGGCAGCACCGTCGGCACGAATCCCTTGCTCTTCTTGACGAACCTGACCGTGCCGACTGCCGAGCAGGTGCTCAACTCGCAGATTCCCGACCTCACCACATCTCTCGACCTCGGTGATGTTGACGGCGACGGCGACCTCGATCTCGTCGCCGGCAACCTCGGTATGCCGAACCGGCTCTACCTTGGCGTCGACTCGGGCGTACGCCTCATCACCGATTTTGCGCTCTCGCCGTTGATCTTCGAGCCTCTCGAGATTCCGCTGACCGTGGACGGAACGCTCGTCACGACGTTGGTCCATCCGATCTTCACGCTGACGAACTTCACGCCGAACGACCTGCGTGACGACATCCAGGAGGCGCTCGACGCCGCGATGGTCGACGAGGGCGTCGCCGCGGCTGGTGAGATCCGTGCCGTCGTTGGCGAAAACAATCGCATTCGCTTCGAGGCGAGTGGGCACGCACTGACCGGGACAGCGTCCGCCGAGAACATCGTCGCGGCCGCTCGCGCTGGAGGCGGACACTTCTTGCCCGCGAAGAACATCACGCAGGATTCCGACAATACCCAGTCGGTCGTGCTGGGCGACATCGACGGGGACGGCGACCTGGATCTCGTGGCTGGCAACCTCGATTCGCCGAATCGCGTGTATCGAAATGACGGCGCCGGAAACTTCTCCGACGGGGTCGACCTCTCTGCGGACGAGAATCTGACGCAGGACCTGACGCTCGGAGACGTGGACGGGGATGGTGATTTGGATGTCGTCGTCGGAAACGTCGGCTTCGACCTCGTCGCGCTCGTCGATCAGAATCTCTTGCGCGCGGAAGACCTGATCGAGGACACGCTCGTCGACGTAGCCGATCTCGTCGACGATCTCGGCCTCACCCTGCTCGAGCTCTACGACGAAGGCTTTCTCATTGCACGCGACTTCATCCAGTCGACGTTCCTCCAGCTTCGTGAGCTGGTCGACGAGAGCTTTGCTTCTCTGCAGGATCTCGTGCGCGCTGGGCTCGCCGAAGGCGAGGACTTCGTGGATGCACTCCTCGACGAAGCCGACCTGGTGGCCTCGGGGCTGATTTCTCAGGCGCAGATCGACGCGAACAACCTCGCGAACGGGCTCGGTCAGGTGCCGCTTCAAGGGCTGGTCGACTCGGGCTTCGTCGCTCTCGAAGCTCTTGTGGACGAGGCTTTCGTCACAGCGGACGACCTCGTCGCGGATGCGTCGGCGGAGGTCGGCGAGTTCCTTCGGACGGCGCTCGCCGACCTGCGTGATCTCATCGTCACCGAACTCGTCGGTCTCGAGGACCTCATCCTCGAGGAGATCCAAGTCCGGCCGATCCTCGAGCGTGAATTGCGCGACCTCCGAGACTTCATCCTCAACGACATCATCACGCAGGAGGACATCGATCGGCAGAAGGCCGACATCCTCGAGCTCGTTCCTGGAATGACAGCCGGTGGAGCCAATCGACTCTATCTCAACCTGGGGACGGGGTCCTTCGACGGGGGCCGAGACATCACGAGCGATCAAGGTGCCACGCGCTCCGTCGAGCTCGGAGACATCGATGGAGACAACGATCTCGACCTCATCGTCGGCAACTTCGGCACGCCGAATCGCATCTACCGCAACCAAGGTGGACCGGACGTCTTCGGCGCCGGCACGAATGTCATTTTCGACATCAGCTTGACCGAGGACGTCGTCCTGGCCGATGCCGATGGGGACAGCGATCTCGATCTCTTTGTCGGCAACTTCGGGCAGCACAACGAGCTCTTCCTCAACGCCGGTGACGGATCTTTCGACTCCGGTACGGACATCTCGACGGACGAGAACGCGACGACGTCTCTCGCCGTCGGTCTCGTCAACGGGGACGCGCGTGTCGACGTGCTCGCCGGGAACGCGAAGCCGAGCATCGGCGTCGCCGGCTCGCTGGGCTGGGTCGCACCGGACATTTCGGTCGAGGCGTTCCTCGGTGGCGATGTGACGACGCCGGAGAGCATTCTCGTCGATGCGGATGATTCGCTCCGGCTCGTCGTTCTCGCTGGAGCTTCGGCGAGTGGCGCGAGCGCGGGCATAGGATTGTCCGCTGCGACGAGCGACGTATCTCGCGAAGTTCGCGCCTTCGTCGAGAGCGATGCGACGGTCTTCGCTGGCGGCCTGGGGGCTGCGCTCGTCGACCCTCGTGACGGTACCTTCGGTGGCCGGGGACTGATCGTCGATGCGTCGACGTTCGACGATATCTTCTCGTTCGCGGCGGGTGTCGCCACGTCACGCGATCTCGCGGTCGAGGCTTCGGCCGTCTTCAACCGCATGGACAGCGCGACGGAAGCCTTCGTCGGCAACGGTGCCGAGGTCAACTCGGACAACACCGGCGCGGCCGCTGCGCAAGCGGTGCGTCTTCGCTCACAGCACGAGACGGACGTCTTCGGCGTCGCTGGCAGCTATGCGAGCGCAGGGGCCGTCGGCATCGGGGCCGCGGGTGATCTCGAGTTCATTCAGAAGCGTGTCGAGAGCTACGTCGACGCGGCCGCCGATGTCACCGTGCGCGGCAACATCACGATCGAGGCCTTTTCGGTCGACGTCTTCGAGTCGACGAGCGCCGGAGTTGCCGGGGCAGGCACGTTGAGTATCGCCGGATCGGCGTCGATCCTTTCGCTGGATGTCGTCACGCGCGCCTCGATTCGTGCTGCCGAGGATGGCAACGCGAACGGCAGCCTCGACGAAGGTGAAGATCGAGACGGTGACGGCGTGCTCGACGGCGGGGCGACACTCTTCGCCGACGGGAGCATCGTGCTCGCGGCCGACAGCGACTCGAGCTTCGACAGCTTCGTGGGCGCGGCTACGTTCGGTTCGTCGGTCGGCGTCGGTGTCTCGCATGCGGCGATTCTGACTCACGACATCACGGAGTCGACGATCGGCGCCGGTGCCACGGTTACAGCTCTCGGCAGCGCGAGCGCTCTCGACGTGTTCAACGGCGCCAAGAACGTCTCCGGGAGTCGTCTCACGACCACGATACGTGGGCTTGCGCTCACCGCGACGTCTTACGAAGATGTCCGCCCGCTCGTGGCCGGGGCCGAGAGCGCCGACCTCGTCGGGATCGCCGGATCGACCTCGCTCACCTTGCTCGACGAGATGACGCGGGTCGATGTCGAGCGAGGCGTTCGCGTCAACCCCATCAACACCGGCGCCTCCAGTTCACAGGAGCTCTTCGCGCTGGCTTCCGACCGCACGGCGG
>CAYZGY010000291.1:6825-9049 GCA_964478085.1 uncultured Planctomycetia bacterium | reverse complement strand
GACAAGGAACAACTCATTCAGCTTGGGAGGAAAGATAGACGTCGCAATGGAAGGTGTCGGGGAGATGGTCGGGGAGCATGCCGCATTCCTCGCTGCGCGGCTCCGCGACCGGAGGACCACCGAGGAATAGGTGCTTGAGGATGTAAATCGGATCGTTGATCAAGAACTCGCCGTCCGCGTCGACGTCCGCCCACGACGGAATCTCGAGCGAGAGATCGAACTCGACGTCGTCGAAGTCGATCCGATGTCCGCCGTAGTCGACGTAACCCTCGAAGAAGCTGACGAACTGGAAGTCCATCTCGCCGGCGAAGAAGTCGCCGAGCCCTCCGATCCTGCCCGGAAGGCCCAGGCGGACCTCGACCCCCATCGAGAATTCCGCGACGGCAACGTGGGTCGGACCGGGATCGAAGAGCCCCTGGGCACGGGCCGCGCCCGTCGAGAACACCACCACCGAGAGAACGCCGAGACAGATCGTCAAACCGCGCATGGTCTCACCTCCTGGGAGTCATGATGCCCCTCGGCGAGCACTCGTTCAAGCTCGGCGGCCGCAGTCTCCCCCGACGAAACCTGAATATCGGACATCGGGCACGTCTCCATCCTTGACGCGCAACGGTCTTCCTCGTCTCCTGGAAGACCAGCACCAGGAGTAGAAGTATGTCAGCGCCCCGGCTCATCGCCCCTCTCCTCGTCGCGGGAATCGCCCTCTCGAGCGCGTTCCTGCCGGCTTCGCCCGCAGCCGCGAGAAGCTCGAAGTCGAAGACGATCGTCCTGACCCCGAACAAGACCTGGGCTCCGAAGAGCAAGAAGGTCATCTACACGGGACCGCGCGCGAGTGGGCGGAAGCGTACGGGCAAGGTCGAGTCCTCCGTCACGAAGGTCAAGCTGAGCCCGGTCTCTCGAGGCGCCCCGAAGGACGCGGTCAAAGGCAAGCCCGCCGGGAAGACCTTCGGACTACGGGCCTCGAACGCGGCGATCGGTCACGAGTACACGGTCACCGTAACGATGCAGATTCGCGAGTGGAAACAAGTCACCCGCCAAATCGGCACGGATCAGTACGGTCGCCCGCACACGCAGACGCAGTTCGAAGAACAACCGCCCAGGAACCGCGACTACGTCTATCGAGTCATCGTCCCGCTTCCCGACCTCCCGAAAGTGACACTCCCTCCCGGCGAGACGACGACCGTCGAGCTCCCCGACACGATCACGAAGGTCAAGGTGCTTCGAGCGAATCGCAAACGCTCGCAGGTCGAGCTCGTCGAGCCGCCGAATCGCGAGAAGGCTGGCGTCTTCGCTCCGCCGAAAAACCTCCTCAAGATCACGGCGAAGAAGGTCGGCAGCGAGCGCTACGTGATCCAGTACTACATGGGCAAGAAGAAGATGAACGCGAACCTCTCGGTCCGCGTCGCGGTTCCGAAGAGCAAGAAGACGAAGAAGTCGTCGAAGAAGTGACCGCGAGAGGCCATCAAGGCCGCGCGTAGACGGGATTCGCGTAGATCCACGGACGCAGCTCGCCACCGACGGAGAGCCACGCTTCGATGCGGTAGGCGGCAGGCTTCGCGATGACGTGCGACAGGCTCCGCGCGCTCGTCCTGGCAATCTCGACTCCATCGACGAGGACTCGGAGAGTCGCGGGAACCGGCGACTCTACGCGGAGCACGTCCTTCGGCTGAAAGCGGAACTCTTCGCCGAGGACGCCGCTGCGCTCCTCGCCACGCTCGGTCCAAACGAGGAAGCCGGTGGGATCGGCCATCCAATCGTGGCTGACGTACGCTCGCCCCTCGCGCAGCGCCTGACGAATCGACGCCTCTGTCAGCTCCTTCGCGAAGATGTGCGTGCTGACATTCCGAAACGAGACGGCGTAAGGATCGAAGTCGAATCGTGCGAGCTCCTCCCCAGCCTGCTTCCCCGCGACGAGCTTGCGCACCCCCGGAGCGATCGTGCTCGTGACGATCCGCATCTCGTCCTCGGCATCGACGTTCGTCCCGATGAGCACCGAGCTCTCATCACGCTTATTGACCACGAAGACCTGGTTGTGGTGACAGTCGTTCGCCGCGATTCCGACTACGCGACGACGCTTCGCCTCCTCGTCCCACTTGGCGAGGTTGAGCGCCGGGTAGGCGACCTGGGTCGCGAACACGGGGTCCGGATACCGCTGGAGCAGCTTCTGCAGCTCGGCGCCCTTGTCGGGATCGCACATGCGCGACGCGAGAAGAAGCAGCGCGGC
>CAYZGY010000291.1:0-6815 GCA_964478085.1 uncultured Planctomycetia bacterium | reverse complement strand
GTCGGACTCGGCGTCCGCATGGCGATTGTAGATCTCGAGGCCGTGGATGCCCTCGAGCGACGCTTTCTGGCGCTTCTCGACGTGCGAAAGGAAGCTGAGCCCCGTTCCGCGTCCGACGACGCGAGCGAGCTCGCCTCGCTTCATCTTCATCGCGTCCATCACCGAGTCGTCGGGATGAACGATGAGCCCGTGGGTCTCGGAGCCCGGAATGAAGAGCACGCCGTCACGAAGCCCGCGCCACGATTTCATGAAGTCGCGAGGTGGACGGAAATGATCGCTCAGAAAGATCACACGCACGCCGGCCCGCTTGGCGTCGCGCAACATCTCGGGTCGCGTTCCTCCCGTATGCGAAGAGTCTTCGGCATGCGCGTGGAGGATCGCGCGAAAGTCCTCGTAGCCGAAGTCCTTCGCGCGCACGGTCGGATCACGACGCAGTGTGCGGAGCTTCTCGACGTCGGCCGCTGCGGCTGCGAGCCGCTCGGGCTCGAGGCGCCTGAGGGTCGGGACACGTTTCGGCGGCAGCCCGGTCTCGGCGGAGAGAGTCGCGAGCAATAAAGACAGGACGAGCAACACCGCGGGAATCAAACAGAGAACCGACGGACGCCGGAAGACCATCTCGAACACGTACCCTTTCATGGACTCGCATCTTAGTCGTCCGTTCGCCTGCGAGCGAGTACGATGCCGTACGAAAGACGAGAACTCGACGAGCGAGGGAGGAAAACAATCATGCCGACCGACTCGAATACCAGCGTGCGGCCCTGGGCCAGGATCGCGATCGCCGTGATTCTTGCGACGATCCCTCTTGCCGCAGAGGAGCGTGACGCGGGCCGCGTCATCCTCGACATCGCGACACCCCGCGCCCCACCCGAGTGGGCTCTCCTCGAGCGTGAGCTCCTCGATGTCAGCGCGCGCGCCTGTGAGGAGTTCTACGAGCGCTACTTCGACGAGCGCGGCTTCCTCCTCTGTGTCGAACGCTGGGGAGGTGACGACGGACCCGACGACGCGATCGAGAACTGTCGTGGCTGGCCGATCCTTCACGCGCTCGGCGCGAGTGACCGCGTCCTCGAGCTCTACAAGAAAGCCTGGGAGGGACATCTGCGCCAGTACACCCTCGCGAAGACGCGAGAAGTGCCGTTCGCGCGCGACGGCATGTACTACAAGGAGTTCCCCGTCATGATGGACTGGCTCCACAACGGCGAGGGCCTCTCCGTCTTCAACGTGCAAGGCCTCTCGGATCCGGACGATCGGCTCTTTCGCCAACGGGTCGAACGATTCGCCGGCTTCTACCTCGGAAACGATCCCCACGCGCCGAACTACGACCCGAAGCACCGCATCATTCGAAGCCTCTTCAACGGCAGCCGAGGTCCCCTGCTTCGCAAGGCGACGGCGCTCGACTGGGCGGGAGACCGCATCGAGGTCGAAGGGCGCTTCCACTTGCTTCACGGCGAACGCAACTACGCCGAGATGCTGGCACACTTCAAGGACTACAACGACATCGTCGGCGACCATCCGTCCAACCTGAGCGCGACGACACTCTCCCTCAACGCCTATCTGCTCACGGGCGACAAAAAGTACCGTCGCTGGATTCTCGAGTACGTCGACGCGTGGGTCGAGAGGACGAAACGAAACGACGGAATCATCCCCTCGAACATCGGTCTCGACGGCACGATCGGCGGCGCGACGGACGGCAAGTGGTACGGCGGCGTCTACGGCTGGGGGTTCAGCGTCACTGTTCCTCAAGACGGCTCGATCGCACATCGAACGACCGTCGGTCTCGGCGTCATCGGGTTCCTCAACGCTCACTTCCTCACCGGCGATGCGAAGTACCTGGACGTCTGGGGAGAGATGATCGATCGCGTCAACGAGAACGGGAAGCTCATCGACGGCGAGAGGCACTACCCGCACAAGTACGGCGATGAGGGCTGGTACGCCTGGTCGAAGAGTCGTTGGAATCAAGGCGCCCGCGACATCTGGTACGCGTCGATGTCTCCGAAGGACCGCGAACGCGTCGCCACGGATCCCTGGGTCCGCTTTCTCGTGGGCGAGAACCCGGAGTACCCCGTGCGCTCGCTCCACGGCGCTCTCGAGCACGTCCGGCGCAGCGTCGCCGGATTGCGAGCCGACCGCACGACGCCGGATACGCGGCTCGCGGACGAGCCGATGAGCTTCAACCCCGCGAGCACGGCCGCGCTCGTCGAGCTGATGCTCGGCGGGGTCGATCCGGGCAACCAAGGGCACATCCTCCGCTCACGCCTGCGCTACTTCGACCCCGAACGCCGCCGCGCCGGCTTGCCACCGGGAGTCGCTTCGCTCGTGACGAAGCTCGACGCGACGCGCGCGAAAGTCACGCTTGTCAACGTCGACCAGATCGAGTCTCGTATCGTGGTCGTCCAAGCGGGCGCGTACGCCGAGCACCGCCTGCGCTCGATCACTCACGCAGGCGAGACGCGGCGTGCCGACGGTAGCTCCTTCGAGGTTCGATTGGCACCGGGAAGCGGCGCCGAGATCGACATCGAGATCGACCCCTTCACGGGACACCCCACGATGGCGTTTCCGTGGAGCACGATGGCGTTTCCGTGGAGCCGCCCCCGTTGAGCACTCCCGAAGCACCCATGAGCTGATTCACGATGCACTGGATCCGCCGACGCGCCCTAGCCGACGAGCTCCTCAGCGGCACGTTTCTCAATCTCGGCTCGAGCATCACGGCGGAACTCGCCGCGCGCGCGGGCTTCGACTGGTTGCTCTTCGACCTCGAGCACGGCGCCGGGGATCGTCAAGAGCTCCTCGCTCAACTCCAAGCGATCAGCGCCTTCGACGTCTCGCCCATCGTCCGCCTCGGCGGCATCGATGCCATCACGATCAAGCGCATCCTCGACATCGGTGCCGTCGGCTTGATGATCCCCCTCGTCAATACAGCCGACGATGCCCGACGGGCCATCGACGCGATGCTCTACCCGCCCGAAGGACAAAGAGGCGTCGCAGTCTCCACACGCGCCGCGGCCTTCGGCGGAAACTTCGACGAGTACTTTGCGCGCGCGAACGAAGAGCTGCTCGTCGTCGTGCAGATCGAGACCCGCGACGCCCTCGCGAATCTCGAGGACATCGCCTCGGTCGACCGCGTCGACGTCATCTTCCTCGGCCCGCTCGATCTCAGCGTCTCGCTCGGCGACCCGAAGAATTTCGACTCGGACGAGTTTCGCGAAGCCGCGAAGCGCATCGCACGTGTCGCCCGCGAGCACGGCAAGGCAGCCGGAGTTCTCGCGCTGAGCCCGGAGCTCGCCTCGAGGTACCTCGACGACGGCTACACCTTTGTCGCCTGCGGTTCCGACGGAGGAGCCGCCGCCGCAGGCCTGCGCTCGATCGCCGACGCGCTCGCCGCGCACCGGGACGAGGGAGACTCGTAGCTCAGGTACGCTTCGAGCGACGCCGTCGAAGGTATCGCGTGGCGAGAGTGCCGGCGATCAGGAGCGAAATCGTCGCCGGCTCCGGAATCGGCTCGGGGTCACCCGGGATCGAGAACTCGTCCGGGTCGGACTGCGGATCGAGCGAAGGAAGATCGTTCGACGGCCCACCCGTCCCGCCAGGATCGAGAGGACCCGGCGGCGTCTGGGGCAGTCCCGAAATCGGAGGAATACCGCCCCCTTCGTCGGGAGGAAACGGATCGTCGTCGTCCGAAAGAGGAGGCGGAGCAGGAGCCCAATCGTCCCCCCGAGGAACGGTCAGATCCGGAGGAAGGAACTCTGGATCATCAGGATCAGAGCCTGAATCGTCGTCTCCGTCTCTGCCTCCTCCGCCACCCCCATCCCGCTCCGACGTCCCTGGCCGCCGACGCCGACCGTCGTCATCGTAGATCCCCAAGAGTCGAAGCCAAAAATCGATGAAGTCGTCGCCTGAATTGGTCACGCCGATCCCGATGTCGTCGGCGGTCGTCGCGGAAACACTCGGCGCGATCGCGAAGGACGCGAGCCACACGCAGACCGTCCAACAGACAACGACGAGGGGTCTCGAGCAGAAGCGACTCTTGAAGGCTCGTGAGTGCATACTTCTCTCTCCTCGATTCGGAGAGACATCCGGTAGATAAGGTATCGCGCCACGCGACGTCATGCACGCGATCGAAAACTCGGAAAAGGCTAGTGACGACGAGGCTGTCCGCTCGCCAACGACCGTATGAGGAAGCCGGTCGTCTGGCCGCAAACACCATACCCGATCGGGCTACGCGACCCGGTCGCGGCTCTCTTCGACCCGAAACCGTGCCCGACGAACGCCAAGAGCTCACATCGTCCAATTCCGGGTCACTTTCTAACCAACGGCACATCGTCTCTTCGGTCGAGACTCCGACCATGGCGGCTCGCGCGAGCCCGACGAGCTCCTGGGCGGCGTCACTCCATCGCTCGAACTGAAACTCGAGGCCTCGGTCGGCGAGACGGCTCGACACGTCTCGCCGACTCTTGAGCACGAGCTCGGTGTCTGTCCGGAGAAAGAACGCGCCGATCTCGACCATCCACTTCGTCGCGGGGAGCCCTAAGCGAGCGCCCCAAGCGCAGCGCAAGTCCCTCATGAATTCGCGCTGCTCCAGTGGAAAGGGAGCGGCGAGGTTGATCGCGCCACTGAGGTCTTGGCGCTGGATACAATGCTCGAAGGCGCGCACGAAATCGGCTTCGTGGATCCACGAGACGAACTGCTGCCCGCCCGCGAGACCCGCCGAGCCCGAGGCGAACGAGGCGCGAGAGCACGGAGAAGACCCCGCCCCGATCGGGGCTCAACACCATCGAGGTCCGCAGCGCGACCTTACGGGTTCGGGGCGTTTCGGCTGCCGCCAACACGGCCGCCCGATTCTTGGCGATCTCGACGCTGAAGCCCCAATATTCAGGCACGCGCGGTAGCCGAGCGACGCGCCCGATCGCCTCATCGACGACCCGGGCGGACTCGACGCGCGAGTCCATCATCTCTCGGAGGTTCTTCTTCGTGTACCGACAGCTCACCGTGCGCCCGGCCCTCGACCGTCTCGGGGGCTACGTGTAAGCACCACCACGTCCCAGCCTCGAGCGACGAACACCCGGCGCAAAAGCGTCCCGACCTGACCCGTCCCACCCGCGAGGACGATGCGCGGCCTCGACGCGTCTTCCGTGTGTCTCATGGACGGAATACCGAGCGAGCCGCGGAGAATTGACAGCGAAAGCCGTCAGTCGAGAAACGGCTTCCCGCGTCGGCAGAGCTGGAGCGGAATTCCCCACGGATCGCGCAGCATGATGAGGTAGGAGCCGTCGTCGCCGCGGACGTCCTCGACGAAGGTTGCTCCGGCCTCGAGGAGCCGTGCCTTCTCGGCCTCGGGATCGGGGGCGGTGAACGCGACGTGGAATTGCGCCGGCAGACGCGTCGCGTAGTCGGGGACGTCGTCGGTCGGATTGGCGTAAACCTCGATCATCACGTCCTCGGCACTGTCCGCGAGGAAGCGGGCGTACGGCGGCCCTTCGGTTTGAAAGACGACCTTCATGCCGAGGTGCGATACGTACCAGTCGGCGAGAGCGACGGGATCGGAAACGTTGAGAGCGAAGTGTTCGATCTTCATCCGTGTGGAAATCCTGGCGAAAAATGCGAACCGCGAGCCTGCATGGGTACTGAGACAGAGTCCTTCGAATACGTCGCCACATGATATCGAAAGCGTGCCCCGCGGTCCTGATCGTTCTCCTCGTCTCGTCGACCGGCGTCGTCGGACTCGAGCCTGCCGCCGAGTGACCGAACATCATTTTCTTCCTCGCGGATGACATGGGCTATGGTGCTGCCGATCGATACGACGGCCTCTTCGACTCGAGCGGCCCTCTTCGCGGTCGCAAGCGGGATCTCTACGAAGGCGGCTTGCGCACGCCGATGGTCGTTCGCTGGCCTCGCAGGCGCGAGCACGTCCTCCCGGAGTTTCGATGAGCCCCGAGCCCGCCGATCACTTCGCTCGACTCGACGAACTGTTCGCTCGCGCCATCGAGCTCGACACCTCGGCGCGAGCGCAGTTTCTCGAACGCGAGTGCGGAGGCCACGTCGAGCTCCACGCGCAGCTCCGCTCCCTGCTTCAGGCCCACGAAGTCGGCCGGGCCTTTCTCGAGGAGTCGAACTTCTTCCAGCGGGTACCGATCGAGATCGACCCCTCGTGGCTTCGACCGGGAAAGAACATCGTCGCGCTGTTCGACGGCCCCTACCCGAACTGGCGAGAGACGAAGGGCGAAGCTGGACATCCGGCGATCGTCGATCGGGTGATCGACAACCTCAACATCGGTATCGACCTCGACTCCGACGAGAACGACAGCTGGTGGTACGGACTCGACCAGGACAAGGATTCGAACGACCAGAAGGTCGACTTCCTCACCTGCTGCGATGCGCTTCGAGAGGTCACCGACCAAGTCACCCCGCCGTTCGATCTCGACCACCCCGACGAAGACTGACCCTTCAGGTCGAAGAACGAATCACTCGTGCACTCCGTCGCAGGGCGAGAAGCTCTCGCAGGTCAAGCCATCCGAGCGCCGGTCGAGGCCGCAGGTCTCGAAGGGATCCGGAAGTGAAGCCACCCCTCCGAAGAGGTGGAGCAAGATCATGATGGCGTCCGCGACGTCGACGGACTCATCGGCGTTCGCGTCGGCGGCTGCGGCGCACCCGAGCGGCGGTCCCCCCTGGAAGAGGTGCTCGAGAAGCACGACCGCGTCGGTAACGACGATCCGGCCGTCGATCGCGAGGTCGCCGCGGCGGAAGCGTGGACCACCAAAGAAGAAATCGAAGACCGGCTCTTCCCAAAGATCGGCCTCAGCGAAAGCCTCGGGCGATGACGG
>CAYZGY010000290.1:7348-9059 GCA_964478085.1 uncultured Planctomycetia bacterium | reverse complement strand
TTCTGATGGGGGCTTTGGGTACGCCCCCTTTTGCGGGCGCGACGCGCCAGCAATTCACCCCAACCAGCACCGTTGAGGCGCGGCCGGTCGATAGCCCCGCCGTTGAATCGTCCTTATGAACCCTTCGATCGAACAACTGCTCAACGTTCAGCGCGTCGACAAAGAGATTCGGTTTCTTGCCGAGGCCAAGCGGCTGCGTCCGGAGGAGCTGAGTGACGAGCGGAAGAAGCTCGCGATCAGCAACTCGATGGTGGAGGCCGTCGTCGAGGCGATCAAGCAGGGTCGTTTCGAGATCGAGAAGGGGGAGCACGGCATCAAGAACGAGGATGCCGAGATCGAGAAGGTGAGGATCGCGCTCAACACAGCGAAGACGAACCAGGAGTACGGCGTCTTCAAGGAGCAGATCGCGCGTCACGAGGAGAAGCGTGGCGAGATCGAGGAGGAGGTTCTCGGTTACCTGTCGCGCATCGAGCTCCTCGAGGAGAAGAAGCGCGAGGCCGAGCGGGAGCTCGCCGATCAGCAGAAGATCTTCGATCGCAAGGAAGCGGAGGTCATGGTGCTCGTGAAGGGCCTCGAAGAGCAGATCTCGACGCTCGAGACGGAACGCTCCGGTCTCATCGAAGGACTCGACCGTGACCACCTCGAGCTTTACGACCGCATTCGCAATCACCTCGACGACAACGCGATCTGCGGCGTCAAAGACCACGTCTGCCAGGGCTGCTTCAGGACCGTCACCAAGCAGGACATCGCCCAGCTGATGCTCGGGGAAGAGATCCTGCAGTGCCGCTCGTGCGCGCGGCTCCTCTTCATCCAGCATTGAGGGGAGCTCGCGAAAGCGACGTCGAGTGGCTCTACGCGCTGGGCATGCGAGCTTGTCTCGACTCCGTCTCGCGGCAGTTCGGCAGTTGGGAAGAGGATCGACAGCGGGCGCTCTTCGAGGTGTCGCTGAATCTCGCGGACACTCGAATCCTCGAGCGCGACGGACGCCCTGTCGGCATGTTCTGTGTCGAGGAACGCGACGACCACATCTGGTTGGCCGACATTCAGGTCGAGCCCAATCAGCAGGGTCAGGGGCTCGGCGGTGAGACGTGTACGAGGCCACGTGAGGTGCAGCTTCTTGCTCTCGAGCTTTGACAAGAATAACGGCCGGCCCTTGCGAGCCGGCCGGTCAGCAGATCATAAGCCGGATTCTGTTGAGCGAGCCGAGGCCCGCTCCGGGATCATTCATCTGTGCGACCTACCCGGGAGTCCGTGGTCGCTTTGGCCGAAGCCGCGGCTTCCACTCGAGACGGGCCGCCTCTGCTCCCCTATTCGGTCTTGCTCCGTGTGGGGTTTACCTTGCCGAGGAGTGTCACCACCCTCGCGGTGAGCTCTTACCTCACCTTTTCACCCTTACCGTCCCGCCTCGCCGAGGCTCAGCGGGAAGGCGGTTTGTTTTCTGTGGCACTTTCCCTGGGATCGCTCCCGGTGGACGTTATCCACCACACCGCCCTACGGAGTCCGGACTTTCCTCGGCCCGATTCTCAGGAGGCCTCCGAAGAGACCCCGGGCCGCGATCCCGTCCTCTACTGACCCGAGGATTGTAGCGTCCCTCGGGGGATTCGTCTACGCGATCGGTCGAACGAAGAGGTGCTCTAACGCGACGACGATGGCGCAGAAGATCCCGATGCCGATCGTCACCTGTAGGAATAATCGCGTCGTATCTCGAGCG
>CAYZGY010000290.1:0-7338 GCA_964478085.1 uncultured Planctomycetia bacterium | reverse complement strand
CACATGACGACGAGCGAGGTCAGGAAGGTGACCACGAGGAAGAACGCGACGTGTGTCGTGAGACTCGTCATGACTTTTTCCCCTCCGCGGAGTCTGCGGGCTCGGCTGCCGAGGGGGGGCGATTCCTGTCCTCGACAGCCTCCTTCCATGTCCTCGGATCCGCCACGTGTAAGACGACGAGGAGGTTGAGTAGCCCCGAGATGCTGCAGACCAGAATTCCGAGATTCAGATGCGTAGGGAGCTCGTGATCGATCTCGCTCAGATTCGATTCTGGACGCTCCGGCTCACCGAAGAGCCCGTCGGCGACGAAGGCGCTGAAGCCGTTGCCGGCCTGGAGGCAGAAGAAGATCGGGTGGACTTCCCAGGTCACGGCCATGTTGTCCGCGAGGATCGACTCACCGGTCCAGAAGAGTCCGAGGAGCGAGGAGCCGATGATCAGCGCTCGCACACGGTATCCGAGGAGCCAATGTCCCGCGCCGGGGAGCAGCCACGACAGCACCGTCACGAACCAGTAGTTCGCGCCCGGGCCATTCTCTTCTCGTTTGGTGTTGGGTGTCGTCTCTTTCGCCATCGGCTCGGCTCAGTTCAGTTTGAATCCAGACTACAAGAATCTGCTGATTGGGGTGAATCGATCGGGGCTCCGCCACGATCGAGAGGGGCCTTCCCGAAAGGCCCCTGATTTACATCGTGAATTCTTCGCCGAGGTAGTGCTTGCGTGCGTTCGGGTCCGCGAGGATCGCGTCGCGGTCACCCTGAGCGATGATACGACCATCGAGGATGATGAACGACCGGTCGGTCGTGTTCAAGGTCTCGCGGACGTTGTGGTCCGTGAGAAGGAGGCCGATCCCGCGTTCCTTGAGCTTGAGGATGATCTTCTGGATCTCCGTCACGGCGATCGGATCGACGCCGCTGAACGGCTCATCGAGGAGGATCAGGCTCGGCTCCATGATCAGCGCTCGCGCGATCTCGAGGCGGCGCTTCTCACCGCCCGAGAGCACGGCGCCCTTCGAGTGGAGCAGCTTGCCGAGACCGAACTCGTCGACGAGCTCGTCGCGTCGGCGAACGCGGTCCTTCGGCGGCAGCGGCGTGAGCTCGAGGATCGAGTTGAGGTTCTGCTCGACCGTGAGCCCGCGGAAGACGCTCGGCTCCTGCGAGAGGTAGCCCATGCCAAGGCGCGCACGCTTGTACATCGGGAAGCGCGTGACGTCGCGACCCATGAACTGGATCTTGCCCGCGTCGGGCGAGATCATTCCGACCGTCATGCGAAACGTCGTCGTCTTACCGGCGCCGTTCTTGCCGAGGAGGCCGATGACCTTCGACCGATGGACGTCGAAGCCGACCCCGTGAACAACGGGGCGTCCGCCGTAGGTCTTGGTCAGTCCTTCGACGCGCAGCAGAAGCTCGCTGTCGTCCTGACCGTGCTCTTCCTCTTCCTTCACGGCCGTCGAGACGCTGCCGTCGTCATCGCTGAGGCTCTCTTTGACACCGCGGTCCTTCGCGGTGACGGCAGGGGCCTTGGTTTTCTTTGTGGGTCTTTCCTTCGGTTGAACCATCGGAATCCTCCTCTGAGGCTCTCTTCGATTCTTCTCTTCACTTCTGTCAGGGTAACTCGTTCGACGTTGCCCGGTTCGAAATCTGTGCTGGTTGGGGTGAATCGCTCGCTTCGCGAGCGAGAGGGGCCTTCCCGAAAGGCCCCTCACCTGATGAACTTCCAGCGGAACTCCCACGGAGTTGCCGGCCAGAAGACCAGTAGCGCTCTGCCCATCAGGTTGTGCTCGGGGACGTAACCCCAAGCGCGTCCGTCCGAGGACAAGGGGCTGTTGTCGCCGAGCGCGAAGTACTGACCTTCCTCGAGCTGGATCGAGTAGAACTGGCTGCTTCGCCCGACGTTGTTGATGTAGAAGATGTCTTGGTAGACCTGGATCGAGGCGACGTTCGCTTGCACATCGCTTCCGAGAATAGCGACGTAGTGGGCGTTGCGCAGCCGGCTCGAGATGGCATCGATGATGTAGTCGTCGACGTTCGAAACGCTGCGGTACGCGATCGGCGGCATCGCTTCTTCGCCGTTCATGCGGAGCACGACGCGATCATCGCAGATCTCGAACTCGAGATTCGTCTCTTCGTTGAAGGGGACGAAGAGCTCGGGATGGACCGAGACCCAACCGCGGCTGGCAGCCTGCTTGTGCTGCAGCTTCAGCGGGTTGAAGCGTACGTCCGGTCCCGTGCTCTGGTTCTCGACGCGCTCGATCTTGGCGGGGAAGCTCTCCGACGCCTGACCGACCGGAATCTGCACCCGGAACGTCCACTGGCCATCGCGAAGCTCGGCACCGACCCAGCCGCGTCCCGACGTCGGATTGACACGGAAGGCGAGCTTCATGTCGCCGACCGGCGCGTGCCCGCGAACGTCACCGCCGCCGCCCACGAGCGTGTTGTACGCGACGAAATTGTCGAAACCGCGACTCGCGTTGTACTCGAGGACGGCCGGTTCTTTGCTCGCAGGATTGTTGAGGCTCCACCGGCCGTCGTCGAGACGCTCCCAGGCTTGGACCGCCTGACCTCCGCGCTCGATCCAGGGCTCGGCACGTCGCGCGTTCAAGTCGGTCCGAGCGTTCGCGCCCGGAATCCGCGATGCCCACTTTTCGTGGACGCCACGCTCGAGCTGGTCGCTGTCGGAGATCTTGCGCCAGAGCACGTTCTGGACGTCCGGCGCGACCTCGCTCTTGCGCACGATCTCCCCGTTGACGTAGATGTCGCCGTCGATGAGGTCGATGCGCTCTCCGGGCTTACCGATCAAGCGCTTGATGTAGTTCTTCCACTGATCGAAACCGAAGACGATGACATCGAAGCGCTGAGGCTCGCCGGCCTGGAAGGCAAACTTGTTGACGAGGATCTTGTCGCCGCCGCGATGGTTCGACCGCTCGACGACACCGCGCCATTCGAGGTGGCAGAGCGGGCAGCGCAAATTGGCCGTGAACGCGGCCGTCTGGCGGTAGCTCTCCGGCTTCGGGGTGAAGCGCCGGCCGCTGGCCAGGCAGAGAACTTCCCCGCCTTCTTGAAGGGGCAGCGCCCGTGCGCGACCGCGCTCCGGAGGTCCGTGTGCGTGGAGTGCCAGCGTGCATTCCTCGTCGGGGCATTCCTCCTCGACGACGACCATCGAGTCGTAACGTGCGTGAAGCGGGCTCGTCGACGAGTCGCTCGAGAGTCCGCAGTCGAACTCGTGATCGCAGTTCGGGCACTCGAAGTGCGCGTGGATACCGTAGAGCGTTGTCGCCATCGAGCCCGTCGGGATCTCGAAGGCCTCGACCGCGAAGTGGCGGATAATGATCGCGAGGATGACCGCGACGAGGAGCGCTTCGGCGTTCTCGCGGAAGGCGTCGTACGCCGTGCGAGGGGCGGCGGCCGGCTCGACCGGTATCGCGTCCGTGGCATCGACGGGCACGTCGAGCTCCGCACCTTCCGGTAAGTCGGCGGCGACAGCAGCGACAGCGGCCACGGCAGCCTTGGCCTGACCCTTCTTCTTCTTCCGCTTCTTACTCATGCGCGCGATCCTAACATGAAGCCTCGAAAGCTTCCAATATCCCGGCCTAATAAGGAGTTACAGAATCTCGAGGAGCTTCGCCCGGAAGTCCGCGAGCGCCAGCCCGCGGTGGCTCCGGCGGTTCTTCTCGTCCGCCGAGAGCTCTGCGAACGTGACGCCCGTCGAGGTCTCGATGAAGAGCGGATCGTAGCCGAATCCCCCCTCACCGTAGGGCTCGAACGCGATGCGCCCGCCGCAACGACCCTCGCTCGTGAACAGGACGTCGATGGGCCCGTCTCCCTCCGCGGGGACGCCGACACAGCAGATCGAGCAGACGAACGCAGCGTCGCGTCGCCCTTCGGAAACCTCGCGTAACTCTTGGAGCAGCTTGGAGTTGTTGGCCTCCGAGTCGGCGCCCGGGCCGGCGTATCGTGCCGAGTGGACGCCGGGTGCGCCGTCGAGCGCGTCGACGCAAAGCCCCGAGTCGTCCGCGATGACCCAGCGCGGCCGCTCGTCGGCAGGAAGCGCCAGCGCGCGCTCGGCGAAGGCCCGAGCCTTGATCTCGGCGTTGGCGGGAAACGTCGTCCCCGTCTCCTCGATCTCCTCGTGCGAAGGCGGCAGTACGCCGGTTCCGACGACCTCGATCGGCAAGTCACCGAGGATCGACGAGATCTCGCCGAGCTTGTGTTGATTTCCGGTTCCTACGAGAAGCATGACGTCAGCACTCTCCGTCGGGCCTGAGCGGAAGGAATTTCAGCCCAGGAGTCTACCGAGAGCGAGAACGCCACGTCTACGACCGGAAATGAGGTGGAGGAGAGAGGGGGAGGAAAAGCAGAGGAGGGCCGTAGCCGAAAGCCGTGCTGGTTGGGGTGAATCGATCGCAAAGCGATCGAGAGGGGTCTGCCCGACAGACCCCTGAGTTACGGCACGTCTCGAAAACGCCACTCATTCTTCCGCCACCACCCGAGCCACTCCTCGACGTCGTAGCCGTAGTCGACCCCGAGCGTCTTCTTCAGCAGGGCGAGGACGGCGGGGTGCTCCTGGCGGGGTGAGGTGCCGCCGGCGCCGGCTTCCGTGACGATCGCGCGGATCAGGTCGGGGACACGATCCTTGAGGAGCAGCGCGGAGCCGATCTCTCCCGCACGCGCGACGGTGTCCTTGTGCTCGTTCTTGCGCAGGGCGGCGAGCACGTCGTCGAAGGTCTTCTCGGGGTGAAAGCGGCGCAGGCAGACCTTGAGAACCTCGACGACCTTGTCGCTCGGCTCGGTCAGGTAGATGGCGAAGAGTTCCCCTGCGACGTCTTCGGCGGCCTTCATCTTCGCGGCGCGCGACTTCGCGCTGAGAGCGCCTACGGCCCGACGAGAGCGCACGGGGTAGCGGCTCAGGGAGCTGACGGCGACGAGCCGGACGTGCTCGTTCGCGTCTGCGAGGTAGGGGCGAAAGAGCTCGTGGGCGTGATCGCCTTCGTAAGCCATCAGCCGACGAACGGCGTACTCGAGCACGATCTTGTTTTCCGAGCGGACGCTCTTGAACAGCCCTTCGATCTCCTTGCGTTGCTCGTCGCGCTGGCGGCGGGCCTTCTCTTCGGGGCTCATCCACTCGCCGGCGTACTTGATCAGCCCGAGCTCTTGACGCTTCTTGCGGAGCTCCTTCTCGAGGATCCACTCGTTTTCGAAGACGACGAAGCCGAGCTCGCGACGGGCCATCTCGTGGTTCGGGTCGATCTTGAGGATGATCTGACAGAGCTTGCGCTTCTCGGGGATCAGCCGCTTGTCGCGGCACCAGGCGGCAAGCTCGGCGACGGCACGCAGGTTTTTCTTGTCGAGCTTTTCGTAGCGCGCGCGGAACTGGACCTTCGGCAGCGGCGCCTTCTCGATGCGCAACACGGAGTCGATCGGCTTGACGACCGTTCCGCGCGTCGTCGTGATCGTGTAGGTCCCGTCGCGGATGTTCTTCCGAACGCTGCCCTCGATGGTCTTGCCGCTCTTGAGGTAGACGATGTCGGCCGAGGCGGGGTCGCTCAACGCGAGGATCGCGATCAGTGCGAAGCTCCCGACCAGGAGGCAGCTACCGAGGGACAGGCGAAGGGCGCGCGAGTCGAGCATGAGGGTCATTCCGTGCGCGAGCGAGGGCGAAAACTGCAACTCTGGCTGAATTCTAACGTCGGAGGAGCGCAGGCGGTATCTCAGTTTTTCTCGTCAGGACGCGAGCCGCTTGAAGCGCAGGCGTCGACACCCGAGGCGGTGATGGGCAGACGGATCGTCGCCTCCTGCGCGATTCCATCGGGCTCGTCCGGCTCGCGTTGGACATGGACGCCGGCCTGCGCATGCCCGAGATCGTCGAGGCACGAGAGCTCGATGCGCGCACCGCCACCCGTGTAAGCTCGTTCGAATGTACCGAGCTCCACGTAACGGGGATCGTTCGTCGAGGTCGGAAAACCGTAGAAGAGATCCGCCAGCAGTCGGACTTGATCGTGCTCGACAAAGACGAGCGTCGTTCCCGCGAAGCCGTCGCAAGAGGCATTGATTTGGAGCTGGACGACGTCTTCGTCCAGCCAGATCACCTCGAGTCGTAAGCTCTCGGTCGCCGTTGAGCTACCGAACCGCGCCGAGCGTCCGCTTCGCGACCTCGAGGATCTCGCGAATTCCTTTCTCCGCGAGGTCGAGCAGCTGGTCGAGATCCTGGCGCGAGTAGGGTCGTCCCTCCGCCGTTCCCTGGACCTCGAGGAGGCGGCCGTCGCCGGCCTCGACGACGTTGAGGTCGCCGTCGGCGGAGGAGTCCTCGGCGTAGTCGAGGTCGAGGAGAGCCTTACCGTCGACCATGCCGACGCTGATCGCAGCGAGCGGCTGCGTCACGGCGGTCTCGGGAAGCTTGCCGACCGACACCGCCGCGTCGAGCGCGAGGCGCGTCGCGAGGTACGCTCCGTTGATCGACGCCGTGCGCGTGCCGCCGTCGGCTTGGAGCACGTCGCAGTCGAGACGTAGCGTCCAGCCGTCGAGCTTCGCGAGGTCGAGGACGCCGCGCAGTGATCGGCCGATGAGCCGCTGGATCTCCTGCGTCCGACCCGAGACCTTGTCGCGTTCGCGACGGTTGCGCGGCACCGTCGAGCCGGGCATCAAGCTGTACTCGGCGGTCGCCCAGCCCTGGCCGCGCTCTTCGAGCCACGGAGGCACCCCGGGCTCGAGGCTGGCGACGCAGAGAACCTTCGTCTTGCCGCTCGCGTAGAGGACGGAGCCGGGCTGGTGGTCGAGGTAGGCCGTGCGGATCTCGATCGGCCGGAGGCTGTCGTGGGCGTGGAGTCGCGCCATGGGGATCTCTGGGTCGGGTTTCGCGTATCTTGTGATAACAGCCGCGACAGCGTATCCCGCGGACGCCCATTTTTCCCGACCGATTTGACATCTCCGTCCCCGTAGCTAGAATCGCGAACCATGGACAGATCTTCTCGAATCCGTACGCCGCGCTCCGCGCGCCTCGTGTTCTCCTTTCTGACGATTTCGTCGGCACTTACGGCGGTTCTCCTGGCGGTTCTCCTGGCGGTTCTCCTGGCGGCGGGCTGCAAGACCGGCGGCCGGTCGAACCCGGCCGACGGGCCTGGCGGACTCGGGGCAGCGAAGCGTCTCGACGTCATCGATGCGGAGCTCTTCACCGGGCCGGACGAGGTCCTCGTGCAGGTCAACGGAGCTCCGATCACGCGTCGCGAGTTCCTCGCTCGCGCCGTGCGTCAGCTCGGCTCGATGACGATGATCTCCGAGGTCGTCAAAGAGGAGCTCTTCCTCCAGGAGGCGGAGCGTCGCGGGATCGAGATCACGCAGGACGACCTC
>CAYZGY010000289.1:0-9075 GCA_964478085.1 uncultured Planctomycetia bacterium | reverse complement strand
GCGCATCGTCGAGCGCATCGTCGAGCGCATCGTCGAGCGCATCGTCGAGCGCATCCAGCGCATGAAACCTCAGTCCTCGACCAGTCTCCAGAGCTCTCCGTTCTGAAGGCCGACGTAAAAGTCGCCGTCGAGAATTTCGAGTGAGACCGGAGGGCTGTCGCTCTCGATCTTGAGCTCCGTTCGCCAGAGACCGAAGTCTTCCGTCGAGACGATTCGACTGGTCGTCCGAGTCTGCCGGTCCAAGACGAAGAACCTCTCCTCGGCAGGCTTCACATCGACAGGCATTCGCAGCCACCAGATGGGCGTTCCCGTTCCGTCCTGCTCGATGTGAAACGCCGACGTGTTGAAGAACTGTAATCCCTCGGGGCGACCGAATCGTATGTGGCCCCGAATGACGACCGCGTCCTCCCCGTCCGACTCCGCTCTCATCGTGAAGCCCGGCCCGAAGTGCGCAGCGGTCCAGGGCTGCCACCCTTCGCCCCGCGACCGGTAGGCGTTCGTCCTGCCGAACGTGAAGACGTACAGCCAGTCGCCACACGAGACCAACTTCAGAAATCGCCCCCCCGCCCGACTCTCGAACACCGCAGGGTCGATGACCTGACCGTTCTCGAGCTCGGCGATGCGATGGTATCCCTCTCGCACGTTTCTCGGGTTGTATTGGTACGCGACGAAGACCCGATCTCGGAGCTTCGCCACGTCGAACACGTGCACGGCTCGGTCCAGTCGACTCGAAGCCCACTCCGTGCCGTCGAAAACGTGGACGTCGCTGTGGAACCAAAACCATCCGGTGTGGTCGACCTCGGGCACCCAGAGGGCGTCGTCGATGACGCGCATCTCGTCGACGGCTTCCGTCTCGAGTGTCGGGCCGATCACGAACTCGTTCCGGCTCGGGTCGTACGCGACAAGCTCGATCGGCCCCGTGTTGTCGGTCCAATCCCCGAATCCCGCGTAGATCTTTCCGCGAAATGCGCGAAGGCAAGTCAACCCGCGCCCCACGCCGGGCTGACCGATGCTCGGACGCCCGATGAGGACGGCGTCCCTCCGTTGCTGCGGATCCATGATTCGCAGAGACGGCGGGCGGGGCTGCTCCGTCACGACGACCGGTCGAGGTGAGGCGCAACCGAACGCCAGGAGTAGCGGCACCATCCGAAACGGAATGGAACGACGCTCAAGGAGCGACGGGCGGGTAGATTTCGTCACGGGACTCGGCCAATTCACGGAGATAGCGCTCTCGATTCGATGAGCTCCGGCGGGCCGGCAAGATAGAGGCTGGCAGGATCCGCCTCGAACGCGTGCCTCCCGGCCACCGTCCGTCCGATCAGCTCCCCGGTCTCTGCGTTCAAAAGCTCGCCGGAAGCGAACGCGATACCTTCCCCTGCAGGGTCCAGCTCGAGCCAAGCCCCATCGGAGACCCCAGCGGGGATCTCGAACGGGCTCCTCTGAAACTCGTCCGGAAGGATCGTGAACTTCTCCGGGGTCGGAGAACGATCTCCGCTGACGAAGAGGAAGCGCCCCCTCGGGTCGAACTCGATACGACCCGGCGAGCTTGTGCCAGCGAAACTCTCGACGAGAAGGTCTCGATCGAGATGGACGACGCGAAACTCTGACGCGAATCGAGCGCTGACGACGACGCGATCGTCGCCGATGAGCGCGAGCTCGGGCCGCAACATCCCGTCGCCGAGCGAGACGTCGGTCTGCTCCTGAGTATCTGTGTCGAAGAGATGGAGCGTGCCGCTCCCCTGCTCTCCGCGAAATTCGTCGCCCCCGCGCGCGACAAAGACTCGCGCACCGTCCCGGCTGACGGCGATGCCTTGCGGACTCTCGCCGATCCAGGCTCGTCGAACGATCTGAAACCTCCGCGTGCAGACGACGACGGGCTCGTCCGAGAAATCGAGCCGACCTTCCCTGCGTTGAACGACGTAGACCTCGTCCCGGACGGGGTTGTAGGCCATGCGAACGCCGAACCCGTCCAAGTTGATGACCCTTCGGAAGGGAAACTCGTCTTGAGCCCCGGCAGGTGGTGCCCAAAGCGCTGCAAGAGCCAAGCCCAGAACTGCGTAAACGTGTTTCATCAAGCGCTCGAACCCTTTCCGGCAAGACCAGTCAGCGTGCCGCCTCGAACCGAAACGAGAACAAATCGGCGTCGGCGAGCTCGAACCGCAGCCGCACCACCTTTCCCGCGAGCTTCGAGACGTCTGCCCCCCCGCGCCACGTGACGACCTGGTCGAGTCGGTCACCGATGATCTCGGGACAGTCCGCGAGAGTAAACCCCGGGATCGCGCGGCCGGCCGAATCTCGCAGCTCGACGCGGAGGCCTCCGGCTGCCGAGGTCGAGTAGTTGATCGTCAGACGGCTCCCGTCGAAGTAGAGCGGTTTCGTCGTCAGCGTGCCGCCCGAAAAACCCGCGCGGACGGAGACGAAGCCGTCCGGTCGAAGCGTGTAGCGTCGCAAGTGGACACTCGGGTAGCCCGCGTTGTGCTTGACGTAGATCGAGAGCTCCGTCGGGCTCGTGCGCAGGAACCCGCGTGCGGCGTAGTTGGCTCGCGAGGTCCAGTTGCGCAGGTCCTGTCCCGGACGGATGAACGCCTCGAGGAAGGTGCGACCGAAGTTCGTTCCTCCACGTGTCGACGCGAGCACGATGTCCGTGCAGTCGTTGGCGTAGTTCCAGTCCTTCGGTGTGCCGAGCTGCAACTCCTCCTCCTTCGTGATCGCCCGTCGTCCGGGGAAGAAACGAGTCGGCATGCCGAGGTACAGGTGCGGCGCGCGCGGGTAGGCATCGATCGTGTTCGTGTAGAGGTGCTGGCGCGGCTTGCCATCGAGCTCGAGGTCGACGGGCTCGGTCCAGTCGACGAAGTTCTCGCTCGTCGTGCGTGCGATCCAACGCTTGCCGTCGCGAAAGACACGGAAGTAGCAGACGTACTTCTTCTCGCTGACGGACCAGAACGCGTTGTTCTGCGAATCGAACGCGCCCTTCGTGATCACCGGATCGTCGCGAAGCTGCTTCCAGGAGAGGCCGTCGGGCGACACGAAAGCGAGCAGCCCCGGGGCTCCCGTCCCTCCGAGAGCCTTGTATCGCTCGCTCTTCGGCGCACGTGGATTTCGATCGACGAAAGGCGCGAGATTGTGGCAGCCGCGACTTCGTGCCAAAACGACGTTGTTCGCCTGGTGCCCCCCGACCTGATACTGCTCGAGCTTCGGACGCGTCCAACGGATCCCGTCGCGACTCTCGGCGACACAGGTCACCTCCGTGTCGAGCGAGTGCTTCGCTACCGGAAGTCCGCGGTAGTAGAGACGGTAGCCGCCCTCGTGCTCGAGCACGGTCTCGTATCCGCTGTAGATGCCTTCCCACGGCTGATCGAATCGAAAGACGATCTCTCGAGGCGTCGGTCGATGGAGCTCGAGACGTGCCGAGCCTTCGAGACGATCGATGAGTTGCCGATCGACGAATAGCTCTCGGCGCCCCCCGATGTCGATCGCCCCTTTCCGCGCGAGCGCCTCGTAGGCGTCCTTCGGCGAACGTGACGGGTCGACGTACTTGGTCAGATCGGCCATCGAGATCACGGTGCAGTCGCGCTCCTTCAGGTACTTCATGTACTTCTCGAAGTCCGCGGGATCCGTGTGGACCCAAGGGTGGAGCTTCGACGGAATCCCGTGAAAGCACAGCACCGCGATCTTTCCGTCGCGCGCCTGATCGACGGCCCAGCGGAGATCGTCCATGCCCCACTCAGGACCGTCGTAACCCGTCGTCGGAACGAGTAGCGGATGATCGACGCGCGGATCGTACGCGGGACCACGCCCCCCACGCCCGCCGTCGCGAAACTCGGGACCGACACCGCGACGCGCGAAGACGAAGCCGAGCTCCGACGCGACCTTCACGACGTGTGGCGCGTGCTGGAATCCCGGATAGCAAAACGTCGTCGGCTTGGGCAGGCCGCGATCTCGACACTCCTTCTCGATGTAGTCGATCTCCTCACGCACCTGAGTTTCGTTCTGCCGTGCGAGATTCGGATGGGTCTTCGTGTGATTGCCGATCTCGAAGCCGCGGCGGTGTAGCTCCTTCACCTCGTCCCACGTGACGAAGTTCTCGTGGTCCGTCAGCGAGCCCAGTCCCCGCGTGATGTAGAACGTCGCACCGAAGCCGTAGCGCTCGAGGGTCGGGGCGACTGTCCGGATGTCCGATTTGTTCCCGTCGTCGAAAGTCAGGACGACGAGCCCGTCGGGGATGGGCAGTCGCTCCCCCGCCGTCGCGCCCGATCCGATCGACCCGAGCGCCGCGACCAGCACCGCGACCAGCACCGCGAATGTGAAACAGATTCTCGAGAGCATCGAAACCTCCTCGCTGTTGAGATCACGGCCCATCCTAACGCCTGTCGCGCCAGGATTCGATCCGGAGAGCGTCCGACGGCCCTCTTTCCAGTTGCCAGTTTCCTCGCGACCGGCGACGATGCCGGCAGGTCAGGTCTTCGAATCCCCCTCCACGAACCGTACCCGTCAACAGGTGCCGCATGAAACGCTCACGCTACGCGATCGTCGCGCTGCTCGCCCTCGTCGTCACGCCTGCCGCTGCCGATGTCCGGTTGCCCAAGGTGATCAGCAACAACATGGTTCTCCAGCAGAACCAGCCGATCAAGATTTGGGGCTGGGCCGATCCCGGTGAGATGGTCACTGTCGAGTTGGGCAAGAAGCGCGGTCGTACGAGCACGAGTGCGACCGTGAAGACCGACCTTACGGGCCGCTGGAAAGTCGAGCTCGAGGCGCAGAAGGCCAGTGGCAAGCGTCACGGGCTACTCGTGAAGGGCAACAACGAGATCCTCGTCGAGAACATCCTCATCGGCGAGGTCTGGATCGGTTCGGGCCAGTCCAACATGGAGTGGAGCCTGCGAGGATCCGAAGCGCCCAACAAGCACATCGCCGAAGCGAAGTTCCCGGGCATTCGCCTCTTCCACATCCCGAAGAAGAAGGCCGGCCATCCCGCCGAAGATGTCGAGGCCAGCTGGAAAGCCTGCTCTCCGGAGACCGTGCAGCACTTCTCGGCCGTGCTCTACCACTTCGGCAAGACGCTGCGCGGCGAGGTCAAGGTGCCGATCGGGCTCATCGGAAGCTCGTGGGGTGGATCACCGATCGAGCCTTGGACGGCCCACGGCAACAGCGGAGGCGGGATGTACAACGCGATGATCGCACCGGTCACGTCGTTCGGCATCCGCGGCGTGATCTGGTATCAAGGCGAGTCGAACGTCGCGAACGGTCTCGCCTACTTTCACAAGAAGCAGGCGCTCATCAGCGGCTGGCGCGCGCAGTGGGGTCATGACTTCCCCTTCTACTTCGTTCAGCTCGCGCCGTTCGTGAGGTACGGAAATGGGCAGTTGCCCCGACTTTGGGAAGCACAAGCACAGTGCCTGACGATCCCGAGCACAGGCATGGCCGTCACCACGGACATCGTCCACAACCTCGCCGACATCCACCCGAAGAACAAGCACGACGTCGGCAAGCGCCTCGCCCTTTGGGCACTCGCGAAGGACTACGGCAAGAAGCGAATCCAGTATTCGGGTCCGCTCTATCAGTCGATGAAGATCGACGAGGACAAAATCATCCTCAGCTTCGCCCACGCCAAGGGGCTGACTTCCCGAGACAAGAAGCCACTCACCGAGTTTCAGATCGCCGGGGAAGATGGTGTCTTCGTCGAGGCGGTCGCGAAGATCATGAGGGGCGGAAAGGTCGTCGTCCGCGGCAAGGACATCGACAAACCCAAGCACGTTCGCTTCGGCTGGCACAAGGCTGCGAATCCGAACCTCGTCAACGCGTCGGGTCTGCCCGCGTCGCCGTTTCAAACGGACGGCTGGCGTGGCGGGACGGGCATCGAGGAGAAGAAATCGAAGAAGTCGAAACGATCGAGGTAGAGGGTTTCCCTGCCGTCGCTCCGCCCGTCGAGGAGATCGAGTCGGCCGAGTCCGTGACCAAACTACGATCGAGCGCTCCGTGGCTCGTCCTCCTCACGCTCACGGCCCTGAACGGCTGCGCGAGCCCTGTCGAAGGGCTCTGGCCTCCCGCTGACAACGAGCCGCGCCACCGGATCCTCGTGTCGATCGATCGGTGGCACAGCGAGATCGGCGTTTGGCCCGAGGACGACCCGCGGGGAGAGCGCATCGCCGACATCGAAGAGTGGGGATTCGCCGAGCAGGCGTACTACCTGAAGGGAGAGGCCGGTTCGAGCTGGGAGGCCCGAGCGATCCTCGTGCCGAGCGACGGCGTCGTTCTGCGGTCTCGTCGCGGTCGCCCGTTCAGCCAGCGGGCGCCCGATCCGCCCGCTCGAGAATGGTCTTTCGAGATCGGCGCGGAAGGATACCGGCGATTGCGCGCGCACCTCGAGGCCGCACGGTCCTCCGACGTGGCGCTCCAAGAGGGACCGACGACCTACTTTGCCTCGAGATCGTCCTACCACGCCCTCCACCACTGCCATCACTTCACCGCACGGGCGCTCCGAGCGGCCGGGCTTCCGGTGTGGTCGTCGTACTCGCTCTTCAAGTGGTCGCTCGAGATGCAGCTCGATCGAGCTACTGGCCTGCAAGCAGAAGCGGATCGTGCGAACGGATCGAACTAGGCTGAATCACTTGGCGCGCTCACGGTACCACTTCGCGAGCTGGGCGACGGCCGCGTTGCACGCCTCCTGCTGGCCGCCCTGATTCGCGGTCACCAAGACGGCGAAGTTCTTCTTCGGCGCGACGAGCACGACCGCGACCCACATCGTATTCGTCCCCATGTGCGTGAGGACGTGCCCGCGGGACCGAGCGCGAACGGATTGTCGCCGAGAGGCCCGGGCGGGACGGGCTTTCCTCCGGCGTCCGGCTTCCGGTGACCCCACGGCGCCCTGCTTTTCGGAGCCCCGAAGCCCGCGCTTCTCATCCCGAGCGGAGCGAAGACCTCACGCTGCATGAGCTCCTCCCAGGACCTTCCGGTCTCCTGCTCCGCGATGACGCCTGCGATGACGCCTGCGATGACGTATCCCGCGTTCGAGTAAACGAACGCGGTGTCGGGCTTCTCGACCGGCGGCGTTCTCAGAAGCTCGTCGACGAGGAGCCGTCGCGCCTTGCGAGGCGGCCCCGAGTGAAGGCGCAGCTTCCGCCAGAGCTGGGGATGGTCTTTGACGAGATTCCCCGCGATGCCGCCTCGGTGGCTGAGGAGCTGCTCGATGGTCACGTCGCGATAATCGGGATGCATCGTCTTTCGCATCCACGGTGCCGCCTTACCGATCGTCGCGTCCCACCGCAGCTTCATCTTCTCGACGAGGCGAGCCACGAGCGTCGCCTTCATCGCCTTGCCGCAGGAGCCGAGGTGCCAGCGGTCGGATTTCGCCGCCTTCGACCTGCTTCCCGCCTTCTTCACGCCTGTCGCGCCTGTCGCGCCTGTCGCGCCGAGCGCGATGAGTCGGTCGCCCTCGACGTTCGTGCCGCTGCCGAATCCGGACTTCGACTCGAAGAGGTACAAGCCCGAGAAGATCGGGGTCGCGAAGCTGAAGCCCGACGTCAAACGCAAGCCCGGCTCAGGCTCCGCGAGACGGACTCGTTAGTCGTTAGGCAGCACAGAAGCGCCGCTCCTCCTCGACGAGCTCGGAGTCGTCGAGGATCCGTGCGAAGAGCTTCTTGTTGACGTAAAAAGCCCGGCGTGCCGTCGCTGGGCTTCTCCGAGGTTTCGGGAAGAGACAACGCGAACTGTCGAAGCGTGCTCGCGGTCGGCATGGCATCCTGACGATGCTGCCGGCCTGTCGACCAGCAGGGGGCCGTTCACTCGGTTCGCAGGATCACGTGGAACCCGAACTGCGTCTCGACGACGGCCGAAACGCCCCCGACTTCGAGCGCGAACGCGGCCTTCTCGAACGCCGGGACCATATTACCGCGCTCGAAGAGGCCGAGGCTGCCACCGTTGGGACCACTCGGGCCGTCGGAGTTCTTCTTCGCGAGCTCAGCGAAATTCGTCGCGTTCGCTTCCTTGCTGAGCTTGGTCGCGAGCTCCTTGGCCTCGTCCTTGGTGCGAGTCACGGTCGGCTTGGCGCGCAGCGATCCCTTGTACTGGATCAGAATGTGGCTCGTGCCGATGCGCTCGATCTTGTCGCGACGGATGACGTGGAAGCCAAACGCCGTCTCGACGACACCGGAGACGCCACCGACGGCGAGCTTCTGGAGGGCCTTCTCGAACTCGGGCACCATCTGCCCCGGTCCGAACGTGCCGAGCGAGCCGCCACGCTTGCCCGAGGGACCGTCGGAGTGCTTCTTCGCGAGTGCGGCGAAGTCCGCGCCCTCGACCTTCGCCTGCTTCACGATGTCCTCGGCGAGCTTCTTCGCCTCTTCCTTCGTGCGCATGATGTCGGGCTTGGCGCGCTCCGATCCCTTGTACTGGATCAGTATGTGCGACGCCGAGTACTCGACGATCTTGATGCGCTGTGCGACGTGGAAGCCCATCGGCGTCTCGAGGACGCCCGCGATGCCGTCGATCTCGAGAGCGAAGACGGCCGCCTCGAACTCGCGGAACGACGCGTGAACGCGCCCTTTCTGCAGGATGCCGAGGACTCCGTCGTTGATCGCCTTGTTGGGATCGTCGGAGTACTTCTTGATGATCTCGAGGAAGTCGGCGCCTTCGGCCTTCGCCGCTTGGAGAGCTTCCTCGGCGAGCTTCTTCGCCTCTTCCTTCTTGCGCGTCACACCGGGAATCGGACGCTGCAAGCCTTCGAACCCGATGAGCACATGCCGGACAGCGACGCGGCTCGGCGTTTTCTTCTTCGCTGCTGTCTTCTCCGGAGAGGCCGGCTTCTCGTCCTGAGCGAACATCGGCCCGACCAGACCGAAGACGAGCGCGATGATAATGCACGTGGTGTGAGTTCGACGAATCATGAGGAAGCTCTCTTTCTCTGAGGGGAAGGACGTGGCATCACGACGCGCTCTCGCGTCCCCCGTGCCGGAAACCGGCGCGGGCCAAAAACAGGGCTCAAGGGTAGCAGAGAACGAGACGCACCAGACAGGAAGTTTCTTCGTACCCGTTCACCGCTATGCCGGGCCGGTCTCTTTCCTCGGTTTCACGGCCGCG
>CAYZGY010000288.1:0-9089 GCA_964478085.1 uncultured Planctomycetia bacterium | reverse complement strand
GATCGCCGTTCTCTATGCCAGTCGAGACAGCGACGGAGATGGGGTCACGAACCAGGCCGAGCTCGAGAACGGAACGAATCCTCTTTCGGCAGACACCGACGAGGACGGCCTCGACGACGGCCGAGAAGCGGAGCTCCGGACGAATCCGCTCGATGCAGATACCGATGGTGGGGGCGCGACGGACGGTCGTGAGGTCGATCTCGGCTTCGAGCCACGCGTAGCAGCGGACGACCCGGCGCTCGAGATTGTCGCCTGGCTTCCCTACAGCGATCTCGATGAAGAGTGGACCAACACAGCGGCCGCGTTCGAGTCGGGCTATCCCTTTTTCACCTTGCTCGGAATCGAGCAAGATCGCCTCGATGTCGTCGAGAGAGCCCTCGAGCGAAACGACGTGCTCGTAATTCCGGATCAGGAGTCGCTCTTCGACATCGAGGAGAAGGCAATGGAGTTCTCGGGAGTCTTTCGCGCGTTCCTCGACCGCGGCGGTGTGATCGTCGCGTTCGGTCGTGAGAGCGGTGAGCTTCTGGACGCGGCAGGGCTCGTTCGGTCACTTCCCTTGCGAACGAGTCGGTCCGGGCACGGGCTCTCGGTCGTCGAGGCGGCTCACCCGCTCGCGAAGGGATTGCCCGCTCGGTTCGAGAGCCGGGGGTTTTCGTCGGCTTGGAGATTCGCGTCTCCGGACGTCGAGGTCGTGGCGGAGCGCGAGGGCGACGGCGGCGCCGTGATCGCGGCCCAACGAGTCGGAGAGGGTGCGATCGTTCTTCTCGGCTTCGACATGTTCGACGTCGACGAGTCGATCACTCGGGCCGCATCGAACGCGATCGCGTGGAGCGTCGAGTTTGTCGATTCGGACCGAGATGGAATCCCTGATCGCGTCGAGAAGCGCTACGGGCTCGATCCCTCCTCGGCGTCCGACGGAATTCGTGACCTCGACGGCGACGGCCTGTCGAACCGTGACGAGTTTCGACTCGGGACCGATCTCTCGAATCCGGATACCGACGGAGACGGCGTGCGCGACGGAGAGGAGGTCCGCGGTGGACGGAGCGATCCGAAGCTCGCCGACACGGACGGAGACGGCGTCAACGATCGGGACGACCTCTTTCCGCGCCAGGTCATCGAAGCGCGACTGAGAGTTCCTTCCGTCGGTCTTGTCGGCGGACCGACTCCGGTCCGAGTCGAGCTCTTTGTCGACGGTCAGCCCGTGCTCCTTCCGGTGCGTGTGGGCGTTCGCGTGATCGGCGATGCGAAGTTTGCGGAGAGCGCTCGAATCGGAGCTCTCCGTAGTGGCGGCGGGACGGATCTGGCCGAGATCGAGGCGGAACGTGGCGCGCTCGAGATCGACCTCGTTCCGCAGACGCACGGTGAGCTTCACTTCGACGTCGAAGACGTATTTCAGAACGGCATCGTCTACGTTCCGCAGCTCGTCTTCGATTTCGAGACGAGCGCCGGCGGCTTTACGCATGGCGGAGCTCTCGACGAGTGGGAGTGGGGCGTTCCCGAGTCCGGGCCGAGCCGAGCTGCGTCGGGCGAGCGGCTCTGGGGGCTCGATCTCGACGGCGACTACGAACCGCGCGCTCGACCTTTCCTCGAGTCTCCGCCGATCGATCTTCGCGGAGCCGGCTCGCTCGCGCTCGAGCTCGAGCATTGGTTCTCGACGGAGTTCTGCTGTGATCCGGCTCGCATCGAGGTGTCCCGCGACGGTGGCCCCTTCGAGCGCTTCCCCGGCTTTCTCGAGCTCTCCGGACACCGTGGCGGTTTCGAGCACGAACGCCTCGACCTCTCGGAGTACGCCGAGTCGGAGGTGCGAATCCGATTCGTTCTCGAGTCGAGCGAACGGTTCGGCGCGGCTGGATGGTACATCGACGACGTCGCGATCACGGGAGCGCCGGCTCGGCTCAGCGCGCTGGACCCGAACGGCGATTCGGACGGTGACGGAGTCAGCAACGGCGATGAATCCTCGATCGGAACGGATCCTCTACGCGCCGACTCCGACGACGACGGTCTTTCGGACGCGGTCGAGTCGAATACCGGGACCTTCGCCACGACGAACGACGTCGGATCGAGCCCGACACGAGTCGACTCGGATCGGGGCGGCATGCGAGACGGCGTCGAGGTGGGCGTCGGGTTGGATCCGAACGATCCCGACGACGACGTGTCCGTTCGCGCCATCGCATGGACGGCATTCGCGAATCGTTCCGGCACGCGAGAACGCGTCATCGCGGCGACTCGTTCCTTCTTTGCGAACGTCGAGATCACCGAGTTCGATCAAGCGAACATGCCCGCTCTCGAGGAGGAGCTGCGATCGCACCATGTGTTCGTGGTCGCACCATTCGATGGAGACGATTTAGACGCTGAGATTCTCGAGACGCAGGGTGGCCGCCTCGGACACGCTTTACGAGCGTTCGTCGGGCGTGGTGGTGTGATCGTCGCGATCGGGCGGACGATGCCCCCGTTCCTTCGAGGCACTGGCCTTCTTTGGGTCGAGGCCGGTCCGCTTCGGGAGACGGAGCAGACCTGGAATATTGCCGCGAGGAGTCATTTTCTTGCGCGTGGCATCTCCGCGGCCAGCGTCGTGCCGCCCGGAACGAACGAGTGGGTGCCGGTCGACGACCTCGACGATTTCGACGACTTCGCGAGACTCGAGACAGCCTTTGTCCAAGACGGTCGATCGGGAGAGCCGAGTCCTGTCGTCGCGTCGGCACGAGCGGAAACCGGAGCGATCGTATTGATCGGCCACGACCTTCGAGTCGAATCAGAGACGGTGTCACGCGTTGTCAGCAATGCGGTCCGCCGTGGACTCTTGTTCCTCGACGGAGACGAGGACGGGATTCCGAATCTGTCAGAGATCGAGAACGGATTCGATCCGCGAGATCCGCGTGACGCCGAGCAGGACCCCGACGGCGACGGCCTCGACAATCGTCGTGAGGTTCAGGAAGGGACCGACCCGCGAGACTCGGACACCGATGACGATGGTCTGGACGACAGTGAGGAGGTGCGTCCTCCGCGCACGGATCCGACGAATCCGGACACCGAAGGAGACGGAGTGCGGGATGGTGATGATCCCTTTCCTCTCGACATAATCGATCTGACGATCGAAGCGAGCGCCCTGACCGTCGTTGGCTTTCCGACGCGCCTCGCGATCGAGATGACCATCGACGGAGCAAGAGTGTCGAATCCACTGCGAGTGCGTGTCGCTGGCTCGAGCGAGATCTTGTTCGACGCGAACGCCGTCGTGGGGCGAGTCGTCAGCGTAGAGAACGAATCGACGGTCATCGTCGAAAGCGAGGAAGGGCAGATCGATCTCCTGTTCGAATCGACGAGACCCGGGAAGAGCACGATCGAGGTGGTCGATTTCGTTCCCGTCGGAATCGACCTCAGTGGAGCACGCGTCGCGATCGACGCGATCGCGGCAGGTGATGATGCCGATGGAGATCGATCCTCGAACGGCGAGGAGTTCCTGCGTGGAACTGATCCGAACGATCCGGACACCGACGGAGATGGGCTTCTCGACGGCATCGAGACGAACACTGGTGTCTTTGCGGGGGGCGACGACACCGGGACGGACCCGCTCGACATCGACACGGACGACGGTGGACTCCCCGACGGCCTCGAGGTGACGAGAGGCCTCGACCCGCACGATCCGGACGACGACGCGGTGACCCACGAGCTTCCTTTGCGCCTCTTCGATAGCGCTGACCAGCTCTGGAATATCCTTCCCGGCGGGATGATCGGCGGCGACACGGATGCGTTCACGCGTGGTTCGGCGCTGGTCGTCGGCGGCATTCGTTTTCCGCAGATTCGAGACGTTCTCTATCGACCGATTCGACAAGTGATGACCATCGGGCCCGTTCCGATGCAGGGGGTGGACGTCACGCGGCACGTAACCGTACCACGCACGGGCGTTCCCTTTGCTCGCTACGTCGAGATCCTCGAGAACACGACCGACCTCGAGATCGAGCGAACGATCGTCGTCGAAAGCGTACTCGCCGAGAACATCGGATACTCGGTCTTCAGCACGTCGTCGGGCGACCGCGCCTTCAGTCCGGAAGACTCGTGGCTCGTCACGGAGTACGAGACTGGCTCTCTCGCGACGGGCTCCGTCTTCGGGAGCGCAGATCAAGTCCTCAAGCCGTCCGTCGCGCGACTGTCCCCGGATCGCTGGACGTGGGGGTACAACCTGAAGATCCCGCCTCGCGAAACGGTCGCGATCTTGCATTTCGAGCTGCAGGGATCACCACCCGTCAACGTCGCGAGCGGGGCGGAGTTCATCGCCAGGCTCGGCAGATCGACGCTCGAGCACTTGCCTGTCGAGCTCTTCGTCTCGGTGGTCAACTTCGTGAATGACGACGACAACGATGGAATTCCTGACGTCCTCGAAGAGGAGTTCGGTCTCGATCCTCGTGATCCGCTCGACGCCGAGGCGGACGAAGACGGCGATGGCTTGAACAATCGTGAAGAGATCGAGGGCGGGACGGATTTCCGCGACGCCGACTCGGATGACGATGGGCTCAGCGACGGGGAGGAGGTCCGCGAGGTCGGATCGGATCCTCGCGATCCGGATACGGACGACGATGGCGCGATCGACGGGCGCGACCCTTTCCCGCTCGCCCGGATGCGTTTCGATGTCGTGACGGATGAGCAGGTGCCGTTCGGAGAGCGCGCGAGCGTCGAGGTGTTCGTCGCGCGAATGAGCGGTCAGCCTATCTCGACCGCGCCGCCTGTTCGGCTCACCGTCATGGCCTCCGACGGCGCGGTCTTCGCGAGCGAAGCCGAGCACGGTACCGTTCTCGGCGGCGGCGGGACGTCGTTCGTGTTCGTCGAGATGGTCGACGGATCGGTCAGGCTCGCGCTCGAAGGTCGTGCGCCAGGCACGGTGCGAATTCGGGCGATCGACTCGGAGGTCCTCGGCTTTCAGGAGGCCGGCAACTTCGACGAGCGCCTCTTCGATTTCGAGAGCGGAGCTCAGGGATGGGCCGGGCGGCCGCTCTCCGGAGCTCCGAATGAATGGAACGTCTCGGAGCGTCATGCGCTCAGTGGGTCGAAGTCCTGGCACAGCGGATTCTCCGCGGAGTCGACGTCGGACTCGGCGCTCGAGTCTCCCGTGTTCGATCTCACGCAGTCGCGCTCTCCGTCGCTCGAGTTCTTTCAGTGGATCGATCACGACGACTGCGGCGAAGAAGGTTTCTTCGGAGACGGCGGTGTGATCGAGGTGCGGATCTTTCCCGAGGGCGGTTGGGAGGTCGTCGAGCCCGTCGGCGGCTATCCCGATGTACTCCGCGGCGCGAATTGTGCGAATCCTCTCGGTGAGCCCGGCTCTGTCGTCGTGTTCGCGGCGAGCACGAACGGCGAGTTCCGTCGCGTTCGCGTCAATGTTCCACGCTTCGGAGCGGACAAGGTTCAGGTGCGTTTCCGAGTCGGCTGGGACTGCGGAAATTGTCGGATTCGCGAGGGCTGGTTCATCGACGATGTGCGCCTCTTCGAGGGCGACGCGAGGAACCGACCGAGAGTCGAGTTTCTCCCCGGCGACGGGCCGGTCTTCGTGCGCGGAGATTCCAACAGCGATCTTTCGGTGAACCTGAGCGACGCGCTCTACACGATCAACGCGCTCTTTCTCGGCGGACCTTCCGCCGAGCCGCCAGACGCGAGCGATGCCGACGACGACGGCGAGCTCAATATCACCGATGTGATCTACCTCCTCGACTTCCTCTTCCGCGGAGGAGAGGCACCACCCGCGCCGTTCCCGCAGCGCGGGACGGACCCGACGCCCGACGATCTCTGAGATCGAGCTCGAATCAATCTCCGAGTCGGGCTCGCAGAAGACCGATCGCCTGCTCGAGCCGGCGGTAGACCGTACGTCGCGAAAGCCCCAGAGTCTCGACGAGGTCGTCGGGGCTGCAGCCGTCCTCGAACTGCAAGAACGAGAAGACGGCCATCGCTTCGGGGTGTTCGGGGAAGAGCTCGAGGATCGCGTCGAGGATGCGAATCGCTTCCTCGGCGAGCGCGATTCGGTCCGAATCCGCGGAGCTGTCCGCGTGTTGGGCGGGATCGAGGCCGTCGCGTTCGCGTAGATCGTCGCGTCGATGGAGCGAGATTCTCCGGCGGATGATCGTGCGCACCCATGCGTAGAACGCCGCGTCGTTTTCGAGTCGATCGACGTTCTCCATCGCCTGGACGAACGCTTCTTGGACGAAGTCCTCGGTCTCGCAGACTCGCCGGAGGCGATTTCGGGGGCAGAGAAATCGTCGGCAGAACTCGAACATGTCGTCCGCGCAGCGCGCTCCGTCGGTCGGAGGATCTCGCCCCGCCGCGCCCGACCGAGAACTTCGGATCGTGAGCTTCCTTCGTGGGGAGGATGGAAGGTCAAGATCTCGTAGAGCACCGCGCCGAGCCCGAAGACATCGGACTGTGAGTCGATCTCCCCGACTTCTCCGCGTGCCTGTTCCGGCGACATGTACGAGAGCGTTCCGGCGACCGTCCCTTCTTTCGTGTCGGAAGAGCCACGCTGATCTTCGGTACGAACGGGAGACTCGATGCGTGTCGAGTCGGGTCGCGTTTGCGTGATCTTGGCGACTCCCCAGTCCATCACGAGCACTTCGCCGTAGTCGCCGACCATGATGTTCTCGGGCTTGAGATCGCGGTGGACGACTCCGCGGACGTGCGCGTAGTGCACTCCCATCGCGACCTGTTGCAGCACCTGGACGAGTCGCACGAGGCTGAAATGTCGCAAGGTCTCGAGTCGGCCGACGGCGCAGTCGCGAAGAATCTCGTGGAGCGTCCGGCCGCGCACGAGCTGCATCGTGAAATACACGCCGTAGTCACGGTGGAACCCAAAATCGTACACAGGAGGAATGTCGGGATGCTCGAGCTGACCGGTCGCGCGTGCTTCTTCGAGGAGTCGGCGGGAGGCCGTCGCGTCACCGCGTGGATCGCGCAGGACTTTGAGCGCCACGACGCGGCGCATGTATTGTAGACCTTCGCCGGGCTCAAGCGGAGCTTCTCTTCGTCGCCTTCTTCTCAGCCGTCTTTTTCTTTGCGCTCTTCTTCTTTGCGCCCTTCTTCTTGGAGCCCTTGGAGCCCTTGCCGCCCTTTCGACGGGCCGAGTCTTGCTTCGCCTCTTCGGCGATCCGCTTCTTCGACGCTGCCCAGGAGCAGATCGGACATGTGCTCAGGTCGTGGTAGGTCGCGGGGCAGTGCTCTCGGCCAAAGTAGATGATCTGGAGATGGAGAAGGTTCCAAGAGCTCTCGGGGAAGATCGCCTTGAGGTCCTTTTCTGTCGTCTCGACGTTTTTTCCGTTCGAGAGGCCCCAGCGCGCGGCGAGACGATGGATGTGCGTGTCGACGGGAAAAGCGGGCGTGTCGAAGGCTTGGATCATCACGACGCTGGCCGTCTTGTGACCGACGCCCGGGAGCGTCTCGAGGATGGCGAGGTCTTTCGGCACCTGACTATCGTGCTCGTCGACGAGAATTCGCGACAGCGCGTGGATGTTCTTCGCCTTTCCGGGGGCGAGCCCGCACGTACGGATGACCTCGAGAATCCCGTCGACCGAGAGCTCCGTCATCGCCTCGGGCGTCGGCGCACGTGAGAAGAGCTCGGGGGTGACGAGGTTGACCCGCTTGTCCGTCGTCTGCGCCGAGAGCAGCACGGCGACGAGCAAGGTGAAGGGGTCGCTGTGATCGAGAGGGATCGGAGGGGCGGGATAGAGCTCGTCGAGGATCTGACGGACCATCTCGGCTTTCTCGGCGCGCGTCATTCGGGGGCGGTTTCGCGGTTAGGTTCGTAACTGGTCGGCGAAGAAGCGAGTCCAATTCTGCAGGCACTCGACGATCTCGTCACGGCAACGTCGGAAGGCGTCGCTGTCCTGCCCGACGGGGTCGCGGATTTCGTCGAGACGGCCGGGCTCGTCGGTGAATTCCCAGAGACGGACGATTCTCGCTTCGTCGTCGGGAGCGTTGTGGAGCAGCGCGGATTCGTGCTCCGGGCTCATGACGACGAATGCCGTCGCGTGATGGAGGATACGGAACGAGATCCCTTGGGACTCGTGATCGCTGAGGTCGAGACCGATTTCGAGCACGGCGTCCTGGGCGTTTCTCGCGGCGGGGTGCGATTCGATCCCGAGCGTGCCGGCGGACTCCACCGCGCATTCGAGGTCGGAATCGGCGAGCAGCTCGGCGAGCAACTTTCCTCCGATGACCTCGGCCATCGGCGAGCGGCAAATGTTCCCGCTGCAGACGAACACGACCGTGTTCGGCATGACCTTCCTCGATCCCTTTTCCGCGTCCTGCGTTCTCGCTACTCCTGAAGTCGAGCGGCGACGCTCTGGATGACTCCGCGGAACACCTCTGCCGACTTGGCCCCCGTCTGAGCGTCGAGGTGCCGGCCGTCACTCGAGGCGAACACGACGTGTGGAACGCCGACCGATCCGAGTCGTCGTGCTTCGCGGGGCTCGGCGTCCTGGTCGACGAGAACGCAAACGAATCCCTCGAGCAGCTTCTTGATCTCGGCGTTGTCGAAGTTGTCCTTCGCCATTAGCTTGCAGTAGCGGCACCACGTTGCGCTGACGAAATACATGACGGGCTTGCCGTTCTTCTCGGCGTAAGCGCGTCCCTTTTCGTAACCGAGGATGAACGGAACGCTGCCGGTGTGGCCCGCCCACGTCTTCCCGGCTTCGCTCTCCAGGTCGATGAATGCGGAGCTCGGTTTCGGCTGAGGCGGAGCGTCGGGGTCGACTTTCGCGACGGCCGGGGTCGTGTTCGACTCTTCCGCCTTCGAGCCACCAGTCTTCGGTTCATTCGAGCCCTTTTCGGCAATCGTCTGCGCGGGCCCGGTTTCCGTCTTCGCGGGCCCGGTTTTCGTCTTCGCGGCTAGAGCCGCGGGGGACTTCTCGGACGCGGTCTTGTTGGCGACCGGCGCGGACTTCTCCGACGAGCACGAGAACGCGATGACGGCTAGCAAGACCGGGGCGGAACGGATCATCTCGGGGTTCCTCGATTCAGGGCGATTGGGGGATCCAATCTTCGTGGGGGGTGAGAGGTTTCTTCGACTTCTTGGCCCGCACAACCGCCAACCATTGGAAGGGCTTTTTCGGGTC
>CAYZGY010000287.1:5476-9144 GCA_964478085.1 uncultured Planctomycetia bacterium | reverse complement strand
AAGATGGCGAAGCACTTCCTCCTCGAGATCGGCGAGACCGAGTTCTCTTTCCGCCCAGATGAAGAGAAGATCGCAGCGGTGGCGGCTCTCGACGGCCTGTACGTCATTCGAACTTCAGTGCCAGAGGAGAGTCTCGACGCGTGGCAGGTTTTCGTCTGAAAAGATGAGCGCTCGCAGCGTATCGAGGGGCGAAATCCGTGACAAAAAAACGCCAGGACCTGCTGCGTCTCAGCCGAATCGCACGTCCGGGTTCGCGGGAGCGAGAACGGCCGCCGCGGCGTGCGCGGCGACGCCGAAGGCGACCGCGACGTTGAACGACTCCTTGACGCCGCTCATCGGAATCGCGACGCGCGTTTCGACACGCTCGAGAAGTCTGGGGGAGACACCGTCGACCTCGTTGCCGACGATGAGACAGGGGCGTTCGGGCCAGGCGAAGTCTTGGAGCGCGACGGAGGTTTCGGTCGACTCGAACGCGACGGGGGTCATGCCGTCGGCGATCGCCGCATCGAGGGCGTCGACCGCATCCGCGTGATAGCTCCACGCGACGATCTCCTCGGCGCCGAGTGCCGTCTTCGCTATTTCTTTTCTAGGGGGCGCCCCGGTTATTCCGGAGAGCAAAACCTTCGCGACGCCGCATCCGTCGGCCGTGCGAAACATCGAGCCGACGTTCCAAAGACTGCGAATGTTGTCGAAGAGCGCGTAGAGCGGGAAGCGTTGGATCTGTCCGCCTTCGCCTCCGGCAGAGTCGACCTGACGCTTTCGAAGCGCCGCGTCGACATCCGTACGCTTTGCGGTCATCCGCTTGCCGCAGGAGATGCAGTACACGTTGCGACCGAGGCGCTCGATCGCGAGGTCGAAGACAGCCGAACAATCAGGGTTGGGACAACGAACGGTGGCGTGCACGTCGGAAAGCGTACTCTCTCAGTCTCACTCGCGAACGATGGACTTGGAAATCCAGCTCTCCGGAAGTTCCGTGGGTCCGATCAGATGGTCGACGTCGAGATCGTCGTTCACGGTCGGGACAGCCTCGAACGGCGTCTCTTTCCTGTCGAACACGCCGATCAACTGCAAGGCGTCGCGAGACACGACTTCGTCCCGATCCTTCGCCGCCTTCTCCGCCGCCGTGCGGCTGTGCTCGAATCGGACCTGAACTGGAGGAGGAGGGAGCTTCCGATGCCGATGTTCGACGGATGTCGAGACGACGTCACGACGCGGCGACGCGCCGCGTAACTCGATCTCCGCGTCGATGCGCCGTCCCCGTCCCCTGCGAACCGAACAAGCCTCTGTCAGCGTGGTCATGGCGTACTCTCCGGTCTCATCCCTTCACACGTCTTATGTACCGCGACCGAGGGCACGCATCGTACGAAAAAACCCCGACCGGAAGAGGAATCTTCCGATCGGGGCTTTCCCGAATTCGCAGACGAAACGAACTATAGTTTGCCGTACGCCTCGTCGAAAACCTCTTGAACCGTCTCGAGCATCTTGGTGTCGGCGAACTTCTTCTGCTTGAGCGCCTTCTTGAGCATGGCTGCCGCCTGGCGGTTGCCGCCGGCGTCCATGTAGAGGCGAGCCTTCATGACCAGGCTCGCGAGCTCGAGCTCGACCTTGTGCTCTTTGTCCTTCTTGAGCGCCTTCAGACGCGCGGTGGCGTCCTTGCCGATCTGATGCTTCTTGAAGTTCTTTTCGGTGCTCGAAAGGAGCTGCATCACCTTTTCGTATTGGCCTTCGTCGACGAGCTTGTTCGCTTCCTCGATCGACTCCTTGCCGTACTTGGTGATCTTCTCGAGAGCGTCCTTTGCCTTGGCGGCGACGTCATCATCTTTGGGACGCTTGAGGTACTTCTCGAGAGCCTTGATGCCGTCAGCGTACCTGTAGTTGTTCAGGTAGAGCTCGGCCCTCTTGAGCGCCTTGGGAAGCTTGAAGGTCGGACCGAAGCGCACGTGCTTCAGCTCTTCCTCGATCATCGCCTTGGTCAGGCTACCCGGGTGACCTTCCCAGACGACCTTTCCTTCCGCGCTGATGAGCCAACCTCGCGGAATGCCGCGAGTCCGGTACTCGTTCGCCCCACCGATCGCGATGAGGTAGTTGATGTTCTTGTCGTCGATGAACTTCTTGATCTTCGAAGATTGTTCGCCGGTCACGCCGACGATCGAGAAACCCTTCTTGCCGAACTCCTCTTGGAGCTTGTTCAGCTTCGGGATTCCCGCTACGCAGGGGCCTCAGTAGGTCGCCCACTTCTCGAGGAGAATGACGCGGCCCTTGAGCTTGGCCCAGGAGACCTTTTCTTTCGCGTTGAGCCACTCACGAGGCTCGACCGCGGGAGCCTTATCCCCCTCGCTGACCTGAGCCAGAAGCCCCGTCTGGCTCGCCATCGTCGCGGCGAACGTCAGGGCAAACACGGTTCTCATGAGAATTCCTCCTACCGAAAACTCTTAAATTAGCCTTTGGCGCACCCTTACAGATTGTACGGCGAGCCTGATGACGGAGTAGAAAATTCCACACACTTTCCACAGAGCCTTACAAACGCTTCGAATCCACACTCCTGGGACGCCCCGAAGGCCCGGGGGAAACACGGAAAAACGGAAAAAACACGGAGAGGGCGAAGCGCTCAGGTACCCAGGCTGGACGTAAGCGGCCTGCGTACTGTCGAAAAGCCTGTGGACACGAAGAGGCGCGGCCATACGCAGCCGCGCCCCGGCAACTTCGCACCCCTCCGTAATATCTGCTACGTCAGCGTCAAGTATCCGTTTCCGTTCTCGATGAGCTGATCAGCGGCGACGGAGACCCAAAATCTGGTTGTCCGTCGGTCGCGGCGGCTTGTTGTCGGTCTGGCACTTCTCGTTCGTCGGACAGGCCTCGATCCAAGTGCATTCCTGACCGAGCGGGTGTCCCGGCCCGCCCATGAAGAGCCAACGGAAAAGACCGATGGCGTCCGCCATACCGAGGTTCTCGCGGCGGCCATCCCAGTCGAGCAATCTCAGGTTGCCCGCGTCGGAACGAGTGCCGTTCCCGCAGGGAAGCTCCTCGGGATTGCCCGCGAAGAGATAGCCGAGCAGGCAAACGCCGTCGGAAATATCGACTGCGCCGTCCTGATTGCAGTCACCCGGCACTTGATTCGCGCAGTCGGTCAGACACGCGTCCCGGGGATACTCGTTGCAGTTCGTGTTGGCCGGATCCGGGTTCCCGCAGAGGTAAGGACCCGGTGCGGGAGGGGCGGCTCCACCCTCTTCGCAGAACTGGAGCAAGAAGACGACATCCGAGAGCTCGATCCGTCCGTTGCCGTCCGCGTCCTGCGCGTCGTGACAGTCACACTCGAGCGGCTCGCCCGTGAAGAGACTGTTGCGCAGTGCCCTCGCGTCGCTCGAGTCGACGCAGCCGTCACAGTTGACGTCGCCACGCTTGTACCTCGGAGTGCCGCAGAGGATCTTCGGATAGCCGACACAGTCGAGACTGTCTTTCGTGGGATCCGGTCCACAGTTCCACGGACCCGGGAGCGCGGGCCGGCTCGAGTTGGAAAGCGTCAGAAACGAAAGGATGTAAATCGCGTCTTGGAGATTGACGCCACCGTCGTCGTCGGCGTCGCGTGCGTCGAGACAGTCACACGCAACCGGGATGTTGAGAAAGAGCGACGCCATCAAGTCGGTGACGTCCAGGAGCGAGACGTACCC
>CAYZGY010000287.1:359-5466 GCA_964478085.1 uncultured Planctomycetia bacterium | reverse complement strand
TTGCGACCATCGACGACGTTAGAGGGAGAATCCTCGCCGCGCTTGAAGAAGCCATCTTCGACGGTGACAGGGTTGACCGGATCGACGTCGTCGATGTCATCCACGTCGTCTTGCGACATCACGTTCGGTGTTCCGAGAAGCAATACGAACGTGAGTGAAGCCGCGTAGGAAAAGACCGTCGCAACAGGGGAGAGCCGCGTGCTCGACGCGAGTTCAGATCGATAACCCAGTTCCATGGGAAGTCTCCTTCCCCACAAAAAACAGGGCCCACTTCGAGTCCGGTGGTGAACGAGTCGCAACGCCGCGAACGCGACCGCCACGGATCGAGCCGAATCTCGATTCCCCCACGAGGTGCCTGACGTCCCTTCGACGACTCTCGGCATGTGGTCGGCACACACCTCGAGCGCTTCCAGAACGGTAGGACCGTTCTCGAGATAGCTCAGCCGATCGCGCGACTGACTGAATCACCTTGAGGCAACGGACCGCTGATCGTATTCTTAGCTCGGTGGACAAAGCACCGACTCGAAAACGACTCAGCTTGAGACGTAGATATTGCTCGTCTCGAAGGTCCCAACCCTCGAGCGAGGGAACCGTAGACCCCTCGCGGAACCCTTCGTAAGCCCTGTTCTGCGGTTTTAGACGCAGGCCGTCCGTCTAACTCCGAAGGCAATATTAAAGGTCGATGTGAATTCCGTCTACTGATGAAATCAGTGTTTTTCTAGGAGAAAATGCGGCGCACATCGAACGAGTATGCGTGTGCGTCAGTCGACGATCGTCGAGGCTCCGAGGCACTCGTCACCGTCGTAAAAGACAGAGAACTGCCCGGGTGCGACGCCCGCGTCGGCGTCGTTGAGCGTCACGCGAAGCTCGTCGCCATCGCGAACGAGTCGACAACCGTAAACGCGTTCGCCGTGACGAAGCTTCGTCGTCAGCTTTGTCGTGAGGACGTCTTCACTCGGCTCACGATCGCCGACCCAGTGCGGCTCTGCGACGAGAAACGAATCGCGTTTGTTCTCCACGAGATGCTCGGCGTGCGAGACGTAGACGATGTTTCGCTCGAGATCCTTGCGCACGACAAACCATGGACCCTGCGAAAGTCCGAGTCCACGACGTTGCCCGATCGTGTGAAACCAGAAGCCGCGATGCTCGCCGAGGACTCGATTCGTCTCGAGCTCGCGAATCTCTCCCATCTCGACACCGAGATGGTGCTCGACGAACTCGGAAAACTTGATCTTCCCGAGGAAGCAGATGCCCTGAGAGTCGGGACGATCGCGATTCGGCAGCTCGTACTCCTGGGCTCGACGGCGGACGTCCTCTTTCGGGAGCTCGCCGATGGGTAAAACACAGCGAGACAGCTGCGCCTGGACAAGGTGACAGAGGAAGTAGGTCTGATCCTTGATCGGATCGACGCCCTTGCGCAGCCGGAAGCGGCCATCGATCTCGTCGACGCGCGCGTAGTGCCCCGTCGCGACCTTCTCGAACGAGCTGTCGACCTGATCGAGGAAGGCGCCGAACTTGATGCGCTGGTTGCAGAAGATGTCCGGGCTCGGTGTTCGACCCGCGCGCAGCTCGGTGATGGTGTACGCGACGACACGATCCCAGTACTCGCGCTGCATCGGCACGATCTCGAGCGGCACACCGAGCGAATCGCAAACCTCACGCGCGAAGCCGAGGTCCTCCTCCCACGGGCACTCCCCGAGGAACGCCAGCTCGTCCTCGAGCCAAACCTTGAGGTAGAAAGCCGTGAGGTCGTCGTGACCGCCCTCGCGGAGCATGCGCAGCGCGACCGAGCTGTCGACGCCGCCGGAGAGGAGGACTGCGGTTTTCATCCGTTCGAAACGCGGTAGAGTACTCGTCTAACCGGATCATAACCCAATCGGAGCCGCCCCCGTGTTCAGAATCGCCGTGCTCGGAGCTGGAGACATCGCCGAACGTCACGTGCTCGGGCTCTTGTCCGAAGCGGACGTCGAAGCCGTCACCATCGTCGACCCCATCGCCGAACGCGCTCGCGAGCTCGCCGCGCGCTACGGTTTCGAACGCGTCGACGAGAGCGCCGAAGCCGCGATCGGCTCGGACGACGTGAACCTCGTCGTCGTCTTGACGCCGCACGACCTCCACGTCTCTCACGTCACGCGCGCGCTCGCCGCAGGGAAGCACGTGATTTGCGAGAAGCCGCTCGCTCGCGATGTCGCGGAGTGTGACGAGATTCTCGACGCGGCCGAGAAGTCGCCCGCGCATCTCTTCGTCACGCACGTTCTCCGGACGGTCTTCTTCTTCGACAAGGCACACGAACGCATCGAGAGCGGTGAGCTAGGTCGCATGACGCTCGGATCCTTCCGCTGGTACACGGACGAGCTCGAACGACTTGACGATCCGCAGCACTGGAAGGGCACGATCGACCAATCGGGCGGCGGCGTGCTCATCGACGGCGGCTGCCACGTCTCCGACGTCGGCAACTGGTTCTTCGGGCGCGCCACGCGTGTGCAAGCCTTCGGCGACCGGCTCGTCGCGACTCGCGAAGACGTCGGAGAAGACACGGTCGTCTTCAACGTCGAGTACCAAAGCGGTGCCGTCGCATCGATCGCACTCACCTTCGTCGCGGGAAGCGGACTACGCCCGCACACCTTCGCGTGCGGCATGGACGTGGACCTCTACGGCACGGAGGGTCACCTCGAGGGCGGCTATCGCTTCCGCGACGGCGACCAGCGCCACTACTGCACCGAGCATGGACGTGGCGTGCCCGACACGAAATACGTCGACAGCCAGTTCGGCGAGTACGGCGACGTCGACGTCGCGATCCTCCGCGCACTTCGAGGCGAAAGCCCGGCGCCGCTCTCCGCGGTCGAGGCACGCAATGCCGTCGCGGTGGTCGAGGCGGCGTATCGATCGATTCGTGAAGGGAAGAGTGCCGAGGTCGACTGGCGGGAGGAGTAGATGTTTGCGAATTACCCCCCGAGGCACGGCGCGAATCGAATCGTCGGCAGTGCCGATCCTCCTTCTCGTCTTCTGTAGCCCGTTTCTCAGCTCGTGCAGCACGAACGGCGACGTTCGCCCCTCGAAGGAAGAGAAGGCGCTTCTCGAAACGCTCGAAAGCGGGACGGACGAGGAAAAGGGTCAGGCGATCGCACGACTCGCCGAGCTCGAGTCGGTCGCGGCGATTCCGAAGTTTGTCGAGCTACTACTCGAGCCGTACGAGTCCGAGCGAGATTTCGAAAACTACCGTTCGCTGCACGCAGCGCTCTGCAGGACTCGACCAGCGGGCGTACCTATTCTCGACGCTGCTGTTCGGGGGCTCGATCAAACGGGCATTTCACTCCGCGAGCTCGAACGCGAAGACTCACGCCGAGTCGCTGCCGAGCTTCTGTTTGAGAAGTCCAAACGAGAAGAATCGTCCGCTCAACTTTGGGGAAGCTGGATCTACCTGAGATTGATCAACAGCCTCACGCCTGTACTCCCGGAATTCCGCAACGCTCCCGGCTACTCTGACGCAAGGGCACCATCGCTGGAGATTGCAGCCGAACTCATGGACTTGGGCTCGGCGTCTCGACCCGTCTCGACCCGTTTCGACCCGTTCTCCGACACGAACTCGACCATGCGATCTCTGTCGATCCTCAAGTCGTCGTGAACATCTTCCTCGGCGCTGGAATGCGCGCCAAGAATCTCACCGGCGCTGTCGAATCGCTGCTCGCACATGACGACGAAACTGTTCGCTTCCTTGACGAGGTGCTCGGATTCGAGCTCAACTGGTCGCTTCTTCTGTGAAGCGAGAAAGATGCAGTTCGAAACCAGACCACTCCCCGAAGATCCCGATGTCGTCGCACCCGACGGATCCGACGTGCGAATCCTCCTCGGACTCGACGGCGGCACGATGGCCCACTTCACGCTCGCGCCCGGCCGCACCTCGATCGCGGTCACGCATCGCACGGTCGAAGAGATTTGGTACATCACGGGCGGCTCGGGCGAGATGTGGCGCCGGCAAGACGGACGCGAGGAAGTCGCCTCGGTCAAGGCGGGCGTCTCACTGACCATTCCCCTCGGAACGGACTTTCAGTTCCGGTCCCTCGGCGATGTTCCCCTGACCGCCGTCGCGATCACGATGCCCCCTTGGCCCGGCGACGACGAGGCGTACGAGGTCGAAGGGAAGTGGGCGGCGACCGAAAGAACGTAGACCGCAAGAATCTCTGTAAGACTCCCTGGCAACGAGGTGAACGGCCACTATCCTGCCGGTCCCACCGCCTCGTTCACTCCACGCTTCTCCGTCGAATGACCTCTGGGCATCAGACATCGAGATGCAGATGGCTCGACACGCCGCCCTCTCGGAACGATTCCTGTTCTACTGGGCGAAACTTCACTCGCAACAGCTCGGCGCCGGTGAGGACTACGGCAAGTTACGGCCGACGATCTCGATTCTGTTCCTCGAGGACGTGCTCTTTCCGGATGTCCCGAATGTCCACCATTCCTTCGGGGTGCGCAGTGCGCGTGGGGGCCTTACTAGCGACAACCTGTCGATTCACCTGATCGAGCTGCCCAAATTCGAAAAGAGCGTGGCGGAGCTGTCAGGTGCGCTCGACAGCTGGCTTTTCTTCCTTAAGAACACTGACGCTCTCGACGCGGGCAAACTGGCCACGTCGCTCAAGATGCCCGAGTCCCGCGAGGCGGTGGAGGTACTGACCGTGCTGACGCATGACGACCTAGAAAGAGAGCGCTACGAAGCTCGCGAAAAAGCTCGCTTGATCAGGTTGACGATCGAGCGGGAGCAAGACCGCCTTCAACAAGCCACTAGTCAGGCGCGAGAAGAGCTCAAACAGACCGAAGAGGCCCTCGCAAAGACCGCGGAGACCCTCGAGAAGACCGAAAGCGAGCTTCGTGAAGCGCGCGAGCAAACCCGACGCGAGCTGATGAAGCGCATCGAGCTGTACCAGCGTCTTCTGCCTTCGGAAGAGCTCGGGGAGTCGAGTCTCGACACGATGACGGAACCGGAGCTCCATCGCCTTGCGGAAGAGCTCGAGAACCGTCTTTCGTGAGATCGGATGACGGCACGATTCCCCGGCGGGCAGGACAGGTAGAACCGAGCCCGAGCAATAGCCTCAACCCGTTGTGCCCTGCG
>CAYZGY010000287.1:0-349 GCA_964478085.1 uncultured Planctomycetia bacterium | reverse complement strand
CCCGGGTAGCGCGAGGCGTTAGCCTGTTCGCATGGTTAACGACAGCGCTCCCTGCACAGATCGGCGTAAGTTTCTCCAGACCTCCACGAGCCTCGCGGGAGTTTCGCTCTCCCTTCCGGCTTTTCTCGGGCTGCGCTCCGCGATCGCGAACGAGGCCGATTCTCGGCAAAGGCGCGCCGGCACGGGAGCGGGTCGCGCAAAGTCGTGCATCATCCTTTTCTGCTGGGGCGGGATCAGCCAACTGGAGTCGTGGGATCCGAAGCCCCACCCGGAGAGGAACCTCCGCGGCGAGTTCAATAAAAAACCGACGGCGACGCCCGGCCTTAGCGTGTCGGAGCACAATACAAAT
>CAYZGY010000286.1:0-9145 GCA_964478085.1 uncultured Planctomycetia bacterium | reverse complement strand
GAAGGTCCCCGGTGGCTGGTTGCTGCGGCTCCAAGGGGTCGGAGCGAGAGATGCCGCCGCGTTGGGGGGCATCACGTTCTATCCCGACTCGAAGCACGAATGGGACGGCTCTTCGCTCGAGTGATCGTTCGGATCGCGTTCGGCACGAGCGGTTGAACGCGCTTTTTCCGTTGAGCGCACGTCATCACGCTCGATACCATGATTCGCTGAGCCTGAATCGCCGCAGGACTCGATTCCGTCTTCAGGACGTGTGCGCGAAGAATCGTGATCGACGTAGGAACTTTTCGCTCGGGAGATTGCGCTGGGATCAGCCGCCGCTCATTCGTGAGAGCGTCTTTCGGCTTGCCGCTCGGATGGTCTCTCGGGGGCCTTCCGTTCGCGAGCCCGTGGCTCGCCGCGAGGGAAGCGACGAAGAGTGAAGGAGAGGGGGACGAGGCCGAGTACGGTCACGTGCGCGCCAAGTCGATCGTCGTCCTTTGGCTCTGGGGCGGCCCGAGCCACATCGACATGTTCGATCCGAAGCCGGACGCGCAGTCGACGTACCGTGGTCCGTTCGCGACGATTCCGACGAAGATCCCCGGCATCCGTTTTACCGAGCTCTTCCCGAAGCTCGCGAAGCGCAATGATCGCTTCACGCTGATCCGATCGCATACGAATCCCGACGGTGGTCACCTGCGCGCCGGGTCGATCGGTCTCACGGGGACGAACGAGCGTGACGGCATGCACGGGCCGAACTTCGGCTCGATCGTAGCTCGGGCGCGGTCGAGTGATCTGCCTTCGTTCATCGGCATCGGGCGCAAACGCCTTCGCGACGCCGGTGGCTTCATGAAGGGCTACGGTGGCGGCACGTGGGGGAAGGCGTACGATCCCTTCCCCGTGACCTGCGGTGATGACGGAAAGGTCGCGATTCCCGGGCTCAAGCTCCTCGACGGATTGTCGCCCGCGCGACTCGGCGATCGACAGCGCCTTCGTGGCGAGCTCGATCGTCTGCAGCGACGAGGAGACAGCGAAGAGTTCGCTCGCTGGGGGGCGACGACGCAGCGCGCGTACTCGCTCCTGGCCTCGGAAGAAGGTCGACGTTCGTTCGATCTCACACGCGAGTCGATCGAGACGCGCGACGCCTACGGGCACACCGCGTTCGGGCAGAGCTGCGTTCTCGCTCGACGACTCGTCGAGGTCGGCGTGCCGTACATTCAGGTCAACTGGAGCGAGTACGTCGAGCCGTTCCTCGGCGATCGGACCGACTACGGCTGGGACACGCACTCGAACAACTTCGAGCTCATGACCGATCGCCACGGACCGATCCTCGATCGCGTCTTCTCGGCATTCCTCGACGATCTCGAGGATCGCGGTCTGCTCGACACGACTCTCGTCGTCTGCCTCGGCGAGTTCGGGCGAACACCGAAGATCAACGGCAACGCCGCTCGCGACCACTGGCCCGGTTGCTACTCGTCGATCTGGGCGGGCGCCGGCGTCCCGAAGGGAAAGGTCATCGGCGAGAGCGACAAGACGGCGAGCCGTCCCGTGACCACGCCGTATCCGCCAGATCGCGTCGGCGCGACGATGCTCGAGGTCGCTGGAATCACGGCCGAGAAGCGCGCCGAGTTCCGCGTGCTTCCGAACGCGCAAGTGATCGAGGGAGTGCTCTGAGGCGATGAGCTGCTTCTCGACCCTGTTGGGTACTGTTCTTCTGGTCGCCGCGGTCGGCTTCGGTGTCGCGTTCGCCAAGGGCGATTCGGACAAGGCCGAGCCTGCGCCGCGATTCTTTCCGACGACGCGCCTGACCTTCGATGGAATCTTCAAGCGAGATCCCGTCTACACGCGTCGCGAGGGCCAGGTCGAGATCATCTACAGCGTCCAAGAGAACTCCGTCCTGATGGTGCTCTCGCGTCTCGAGCTCGTGCCCCGTCCGACTCGCGAGACGCGCGCCGAGCGCATCCACCCGAAATCGCGCCTGCCCGAATTCAAGCCCGTCTTCGCGAAGGACGGATCGAAGTACGCGTTTCTTCAGAGCCGCGGCAATCAAAACGTCACGCTCGCGTACCGGGAGATCGGCTCGGACAAGGAGCGACACCTCGGGCAGCCCGCACGCAATCCAGCGATCGCTCCGGACGGTGGACATATCCTTTACAGCAAGCCCGGAAAAGGTGGGCAGCAGATCGTCTCGGTCGATGCGAACGGCAAGGACATGAAGTGGCTGACCGAGTCGCCGAGCTTCAACAATTGGCCGGCCGTGAGTCCGGATGGAAAGCGGTTTCTGTTTTCGTCCGATCGTGAGGACCGCGATCTCGAGATCTGGGTTGCCGACAACGACGGCAAGAACGCCAAGCGCCTGACGAAGAGCCCCGGGCGCGACGTGCGCGCGTCGTGGTCGCCGGACGGAAAGCGCATCGCGTTCATGTCCGGCCGGGACGGGAACTCCGAGATCTATGTCATGGATCACGACGGCAAGAACGTCGTCAATTTGACGAGCCATCCCGAGATCGACGACTACCCCGTCTGGCATCCGGACGGTAAGAAGATTCTCTTCGTCGGCGAGCGATCGGGTCGATTCGATCTTTACGAAATCGAGGTCGGTTCCGGTGCGACGGCGACGCCGGACGCCGAGGTCGATCGTTGAAACCAGGGAACGTGGGCCTCTACGTCACGGTCGGATTGGCGCTGTCGATCGGTTGGGGGATTCGAGGGAACTTCGGACACGAAGCCGGCGCGATGATCGCCGGGACGCTTGCCGCGGTAGCCGTCTGCGTGCTGTCGGGTCGTGAGGATTGGCGACGCCGCGTCGCGTTCTTTGCCTTCTTCGGCGCTGTCGGCTGGGGATTCGGCGGGTCGATGTCCTACGGGCAGGTGCTCTCGTACGCGAACTCGGGCCACCTTTCGACACAGCTCTGGGGATTCGGATCACTCTTCGTGATCGGCTTCCTCTGGGGCGCGCTCGGCGGAGCGGGGACCGCGCTTCCGGCGGTGTTGGATCGCGAGCGATTGACGCAGCTCTTCAAGCCGATCGCGTTCGTCTTCGGCGCGTGGTGGCTCTTCGACGTCTTTGCGTACGAGAGGCTCGCGATGTCGATCGACTCGATGGTGCCCGAGGAGCGTCGCCACGAGAGCTTGCTCTATTGGTTCGACGCGGATTGGATTCCGGCGCTCGTCGCTCTCGTCGGCGTCTGCGCTTTCGATCTCTGGGATCGGCGATTCGGGTGTTGGATCTGGTTGCCGATTCTCGCGGCGCTCGGCGCAGGAGTCGGATGGGTCGTGCAACTCGGACTCCACGCCACGGGACTCAGCGACTGGCTCACCTCTCTGGTTCTCCGCGCCGAAGGCGACCCGGCGATGTGGGAGCGAGACCAGCTGCTGATCAACTGGCCGCAGTTCTTCCCGCTCGTCTCGCAGCACCTCGGCTGGGCTTTCGGCATGATCGCGGGAATGGCGGCGTACTTCGTCAAGTACGGCCGCTTCCGCTCTGGTGCGAGTCTTCCCTTGTTTATGGCGGTCGGCTGGTTCGCGAGCTTTCTGCTCTTTCCGACGCTTCTCGGCGTCCGCATGACTCCGCCACGCGCCGATGACTGGGCGGGCATCCTCGGGCTCTTCGTTGCGACGATCATCTGGCTCGTGCGGAACGATTTGCGCTCGGTCGCGCGTGCGGCCGTCGTCACGGGAACGATCGGCGGACTCGGGTTCTCGGGTGCGATTCTCATCGAGACCTTGATGACGCCCTTCGGCAACCCCGTCCTGACCGACGATCCCGAAGTGATCGCGGCGTGGCGGCATTGGCGTGGCGCGAATTGGCACAGCTTCTTCGAGCAGACCTACGGGCTCTTCAACGGGCTGGGCATCGCTTTCGCGATGACGCGCCTCTCGCGCCAGACGCCGCCGCTCGTGGAAAGCGTTCGTATGCGTCCGTGGACGGAGCTCTTCGCCGTCTCTTTCGTCCTCCTCGGCGTGACGTTTCTCAACGCGGTCAAGAACGTCAGGCGCTGGACGCAGCCGATCGGTCGTGACGAGTTTCGAGCCGTGCCGGAGAGGATGCGCGCGCCGCTGTTCGAGTCGATCGAGTTCAGCGCGTACGGGTGGTTTCTCTGGGCTTGGTTGCTCTTCGCAAGCGCGTTTGTCGTCCTGCTCGTCCTTCACCGGCGACGCGCGATTGCGATCCTCCCGAGCGATTGGGCGGGACGGGGGCAGCTGCTCTTCCTCGTCTTTCTGTGGCTTTTCGTCACCGTCAACTTCGAGCGTCATTTGACGCGATTCAGTGAAGGACGGCTGATCACCGAAGGTGCGATCTATGCGAATGCGGTCCTCGTGAGCGTCTTGTTGCTCGCGCTGACGCGTCCGTCGCGTGCGAGCGATCATGCCGGTGCTTCACGAGTTTCACTGCGAAGGGCGATCTCGTTCGCGCTCGTTGTCGGCGTGGTCGCGGTTTCGCTCGAGACGGCGGTCGTGCGATCGATTTACGAAGACCAGGAATCGGGGCATCGTGGCAAGCACCGACGATTCGGCGAGGACGCATCTTGGCGAACGCGACCCGTGATCAAGGGGAAGGCGCACGAATGAGCGGTTTTTCGCCGGTGAGAACGATTCAAAGGAAGCGGGACGGCGAGACGCTTTCGACGGACGAGATCACAGCCTTCATCGAAGGCTACACGAGCGGCACGATTCCCGACTACCAGATGGCCGCGCTCAACATGGCTGTCTTTTTCCGAGGGATGGACACTCGCGAGACGGCCGATCTGACACGGGTGATCATCGCGTCGGGCGAGCGGTTCGACTGGGCGCGCGGAGGATGTCCCGCCGTCGTCGACAAGCACTCGACGGGCGGTCAGGGCGACAAGGTCTCGCTCATCCTCGCTCCGGTGCTCGCGGCCTGTGGCTTACGCGTGCCGTCGATCGCCGGGCGAGGACTCGGTCCGACCGGCGGAACGATCGACAAGCTCGAAGCGATTCCAGGTTTTCGTACGGCGCTCTCGATCGCCGAGATCGAGCGGCAGTGCGACGAGATCGGTTGCGCGATCGCCTCGCAGAGCGAGGAGTTCTGCCCGGCGGACAAGAAACTGTACGCGCTTCGAGACGTCACCGCGACGGTCGCTTCGATCCCGCTCATCACGGCGAGCATCTTGAGCAAGAAGCTCGCCGAAGACCTCGACGCGCTCGTCCTCGACGTCAAATGGGGGAGCGGGGCGTTCATGAGGTCGCTCGAAGACGCGCGGGAGCTCGCGAGCTCGATGGCGAACGCTGCGAGAGAGTTCGGCGTCGCGACGAGGGCGCTCATCACCGACATGAATCAGCCGCTCGGGCGTGTGGTGGGCAACGCGAACGAGGTGCGCGAGTCGATCGAGGTGCTCGAGGGCGGTGGTCCTGACGACGTGCGTGAAGTCACGATCGCGCTCGGCGCCGAGCTCCTCGTCGCCACCAAGCTGGCGAAGGATCGAGAGGATGCCGCCGAAAAGCTCGCAGGTGTGATCGACTCAGGCGATGCGTACGCGAAGTTCGAGCAGATGGTCAATGCGCAAGGCGGTGGACTCGATGAGCTTCCCGACCTCGCACCTACGACGGCGATCGAAGCGACGAAGGCAGGCTACGTTTCGGCGATCGACGGCGAACGACTCGGCTACGCCGTGATCGCACTCGGCGGCGGACGCCGCGTCGTCGAGGATCATGTCGATCCGACGGTGGGCCTGACGATGCGAGTACGACTCGGTGACCGTGTCGAGTGCGGCGATCTTCTCGTCGAGATGCATGCGGGGGGGAAGGGGGCGGACGAGGCACGGAGGGTGGTCAGCGAGGCGTTCTCGATCGAGAAAGAGCCTGTCGAAGCGCTCTCACTCGTTGCGTACCGCCACGAGTGAGCGAGAGACTGCTCGACGGAGTGCCCGAGCATCGTCGAAGCGATAGTACTCGCCACCAGAGCGGCACTCTCCGCCGAAGTTCGTCATCGCGCGAAACGGGAAGCCGAAGCGTCGGTGTACCGTGATAGAACCCCCGATCGCGAAGGGAGTCGGTCTCGGGTTCGGCTCGGCCGTTCGGAGCGCATCGATGATTTCGGGCCACTCGGACTCGGGAATCTGAAATTCGGATTCCGAGACGCCAGTCTTGTCCTCGTCACGTCGTCCCTCGAGGCGACCATCGAGGTCAATGGGCCAAGCGTGCAGAAACACCTCGATCCCAGTGATCGTCAGCTCGCCGTTCTCTTCGCGGATCGCGTGGTGCAGATCGCGTGGTGCAGATCGCGACGATTCGAGACGCGATCTCGTTCGACGTCCAGCTCTCGGGTCGCTTCGCGCAGAAGGACCTTCAGCTACACCTCGCCGTGCTCGAGGCGAGCACGCTTCCGGTGACGCTCGTGCCCGTGAAGGTCACGGGGGCGGCTTCGAAGCCGGTGGACGTCGGGACGGCGCCGGAAGGGGACGATCTTCCGTTGCAGGATTCGACCGATACCGAGATCGACGACGTGGAGACGATCGGCGACAACTGATCGTCCACGGATGTCGAGATGACGTCACGACGCGGCGACCCGCCGCGTGACTCGAACGCAGCGTCGACCCGGAGGAACCGGATCGACGCTGCGTTCGAGTTGAGTTTGGGAGAACTGGTGGGTGGGGTCGAGTTCTTGGAAGTCGACTCAGGCGATCCAGCCGTTCAACGTCAAAGGTATCCCAGGCGCTGCCCCGCCATGTAGATCCCGATCATGTGGGGGAGCAGCACGCCGAGGAACACGACGGTGAACGCCTGCGATCGCTCGATCCCGAAGACTTGCGGGATGAATCGCAGGCTGAGGATGACGTAGAGGGCGAGGACGACCATTCCCGTCATGGCCGCGCCGTTTCGCGTCTTGAGGAAGCTCTCGACACTCGGGAAGAGCGACGCGCCCGAATCGACGATCGCCTGTGCCGAGGCTCCGCCGTCTTTCGTCCCGGCGTACGCCATGACGACTGCGACCGCAGCGACGAGCGCGAGCGTGCAGAGGCAGAGCATCTCGGTCAGGAACGTCGCGTGGAGCGACTTCTTGAGCGAGGCGTCCTTCACGAAGGAGATGTTCGTCGTGATCCAGACGACGAAGCCCTGGAAGAACGCGTGGAAGATGGACGCGAGGACGATGTAGAACGAGAGCTTGTCGAGCGTCATGCCGAAGAACGTCTTTCCTCCGACGCGCTGACGAAGCGTGTTCCAAACCGAGCGCGACTTTCCGCCGTTGCCGGGATTCGAGTGCGTGCTCGTCCCGCGGCCTTGCGGCCCGCCGCCCTGACCTTGATCGTAGTCGTAGCCGTTCTGCTGCGGCGCACGAGCTTGTCTATGGCCCCCCGGCGGTGCGGGAGTGCGGACGTACTGGTTGTCTTGCGGTCGATGACCGACGTCCTCGATGGGGTAGTGGGAGCCTTCCGACTCGTACTCCTCGAGGTAGATTTCCGGAATGCTGATCAGATCGCCTTCGACGAGGCGGTCCTCGCGGATCCAGGGATTCGCCTCTTGGATCTTTCGCCAGTAGTTTCCTCGTTTCGGGCCGTACGCAGCCTGAGCAATCCCGTAGAGGGTGTCGTTCGCCTGAACGACGTACTTCGCTCCGGCCTTCGCGACGGCGCGCTGGCCGTCTGTCTGACCACCGCCTTTTCCGTCGCAGGAAACGAGCGCAATCGACAGGATGAGGAAGATTGTTGTGGTTCGCATCGTACGGATTCTCCGCGACGCCTCGCGACGAGAGTCTTATGAGACGTTCCGGGCCTGAACTTCATCGGCACCCATGGACCGAGAATTGAGCCCAATAGCCGAGAATCCGTCTTTTCCAGCAGTTCTCGCGTTTATCGGAAAGCTGACGTAGGCAGAACCTGTTAGTCAGCGTCGCCGCCGCTTCTTGGTCGACTTTCCGTTCGCGCGCGAGTCGTCCGAGCCCGCCTTCGCTCCCCAAAAGACGGCGAGGTAGGAGAGGGCGAGGACGTTGAACAGGCCGGCCGCCGATCCGATGGCGAGGGGAAGCGCGTAGACCGCCGCGACGTCCTCGTCGACCGAGGGATCATTACCGGCCGATTTGCGCACGAGCTCCTCGACGTTATCGGGCAGACCCCGGAAGTTGAGCCAGGACGTAGTGACTCCGAGGCCGAGGGTCAGCACCCCGAGTGAAAGCAGGAGGAGAATCGTGTGCTTGCGACTCGGTATGATGTGAAACATCGCGAGCAGGAACACGGTGATCGATGCGATCGCGAGGCAGGCGACCGAGACGCCGAGGTAGCCGCTGTGGAAGAGATCGAGCGGCAGCGTTCGCTCTTGGTAGAACTTCCAGTTCGAGCTCAGGATGAACTCGAGGAATGAAGGGTTCTCTTCAGCTCCGGACATGCGACGAGGTCATCTGTCTCGAAGGCCCTTCTGGGCTTACGAGTCTTTTAAGAAGCGCTTCTCGATCGCGAGCACCTTGTCGAGTCGGCGCTTGTGACGTTCTTCCTGATCGCCACTGAATCGGGCTTCGAGGAACGCGCGTACCACCTGGCTCGCCATCGCGGGGCCGATAACTCGTTCGCCCAAGCAGAGGACGTTCATGTCGTCGTGCTCGACCCCCTGGCCCGCCGAGTACGTGTCGTGGCAGACCCCGGCTCGCAGACCCGGGTGCTTGTTGACGGCGATGCAGACACCGACCCCACTACCGCAGATCAGGATGCCACGGTCGACGTTTCGCTCCATGACCTCGCGAGCGACGAGCTCGGCGAAATCGGGATAGTCGTCCGTCGCAACGTATTCACACGCCCCGACATCGGTCACCGCATGGCCGAGGCTCTCGATCTGCTTCGCGAGCTCGTTCTTGAGCTGGAAACCGGCGTGGTCGCCGCCGACGGCTACGCGCAAAGGGCTCTCTCCGAGCAATCAGACTTCATCAGAAGTTCGGGCGACGACGGGCCTTCCGCCGATCGTCCCGCGGGAATATAACCCTTCGCTCAATCCCCGTCCCGGATTAATTTTTTGAACAAAGATCACTGTTCCGGATCTGAAGATCCGGTTAACCTCGCTCATTATGGGTGGATCCCCTCTCCCCTCAAATTGGTCTCTCATATCGATTTCCTCGCTTTGGCTGATGCGCGCGGGTCGTGTGTCTCAGCAGCCGACGCATCGATGATCTGCCATCGTTTGGTGGTGGGGGAGACCGGAAGAGGGGGTGCCATGAGCCCAT
>CAYZGY010000285.1:8888-9155 GCA_964478085.1 uncultured Planctomycetia bacterium | reverse complement strand
GTCGCTGTCGGTTCGAGTCACGGATGCCGAGGTCACGGACGTGACCACCACTGGTACTGTCGGTCTCGCCAAGCAGGCGGGTGGCTTCGAGCAGACCCAGGCTGTCGACCCCGATGTCGAGCCGACCAGTGGTCCTCTCGCCGGCCTCGGCCCCCAGGGTCAGGGTGGCGTCACCGCCGTCGGTGGTTCGTTGACCATGCCGCTCACGCGCGAGCCGCCCGGTAGCGCGGCGGTGCGGGCGGGGTCGGTGACGGCCGGGCTCCCGGG
>CAYZGY010000285.1:0-8878 GCA_964478085.1 uncultured Planctomycetia bacterium | reverse complement strand
CGGTCTCGATCACGGACGGCATCCAGGCGGAGGAAGATGGCTCGGCTAGCGTCGCGTGGATCGACGGCCTCAAGGGCGCCGGTCAGCCCGTCGGTAACGTCGCGACCGTCAATGGCGGGACCGAGCCTTTCTGCACCTGCCAGGCGATCAACATCACGTTCATCGCGATCGTCGAGCTTGCCTTCATTCGTGGTGATGCCAACGACGACGGCAAGACGGATATCGCGGACGCCGTTCACATCGTGAACGAGCTCTTCCGTGGTGGCCCCGCGGCGACCTGTCAGGATGCTAACGACGCCAACGATGACGGCCAGGCCGACCTCTCGGACGCCTCCTTCATCGTCTCGTTCCGCTTCCTCGGTGGCTCGGCTCCGCCGAACGCCTACCCGGACTGTGGTCTCGATTCGGAGGGTGACACCCCCGAGGACGGTCTCGGTTGTGATTCGCACTCGTCGTGTGACTGAGGCCGGGTCGTTCCTCTCGCGGCAGTTTTCTGACGCGAGCGGAACGTGATCGGCCTGGCCGCTCGTTGGTTGGGGGGCTAAACCCGGAGTGCTGCATCTCGGAGCACTCCGGTCTTTTTTTGTCTTCGCGGGGTGTTAGGTGTGGCCTCGGCGAAATCGCCGATTGCTCCTTCCCAAGTCTTCAGGCCACCTATACAATGCGAGCTGATTGTGTGTTTTTGTGTCCACATCTTCGGGTCGTGAACGGAGTCGTCGACACGGTCTGGTAGGCGGTGCGTTTTGGAAAGCGCTGTCGCCTTGTAGGGATAAGCCCTGCTGAGAAGCTCGTCGCGGGAAGGTTGCCCGTGGCTCGGTTTTCTACCTCAGGGCGGGTCTAACGGAGTTTCAGGGCTCGGAAAGCCCGAGCTCGTACGGGTCTGTGCCGTCCTCGGTGCTCAATCGCGCAGGCATTCAGGTTCTGCTGGTCAAGTTCCCGTCGGAGGGGGTGCCCGGGCACCTGAGTTCACGGAAAGCGCGGACAAGAAACGAGAACGAGGGCTCTTGCATTCTAGCGGAGGAGAAAAAAGAAATGCGTAGGTTGGTCAAGAATGTCGCAGTCCTCGCTGCGATCGTGACTGTTTTCGGAGCTTCGGCGGCTGTCGCGCAGCCGGTGTTTGATCTGGGGCTGAGTGGCCTCGATGCCGAGTATCGTCTCGGTGAGCTGACGGAGATTGACGTCGCAGCGACGATGACGCCGAGCGGAGACCTCGCCAACGGCGACGGCGAGCTCAAGGGTGCGCAGGGCTGGTCGATCAGTATCGCCGCGGATGGCTGTGCGTCGATCACCTCGATCGCGCTGGCGGGCTCGGACGCTGCCGGGATCTTCGCGGGCGGATTCGAGCAGAGTGAGACAACGGATCGCGCCGGCGACGGCTCGGACTGTGTCGGGCTCAATGGCGCCGTCAGCGCCGTCGTGCTTTCGTTCACTCAGCCGATCACGCTGTCGACGGAAGCGGGCACGACGGAGTCGATCGCGGCCTTGAAGGTCGTGCTGACTCCCGAGGATGAGGAAGCTCCTGGCTCCCTCGCCTTCGTCAACGGATGTCGCGGCGCCGGTCAGCCGGTCGCCAACAATGTCACCTGGGAAGGTGAGACGATCATCCCGAATCTGAGCTCGGCCGAGACTCGCTGCGTTCCGGTTGTCACCTGCATTAACAAGGCCCTCAACGCCTTCTTCTCGACGGACAACGTGCTCCAGGTCGAAGGCGATTCGATCGCCGGTCTCCTCACGGGTGATATCGACGCCCCGGAAGCGTCCGCCACGATCTCGAGCGGCGCGACGATCTACGGCGCGATCGGCTCGAACCTGCCCACCGAGGTGGATGGCAACCCGGTCGGTGGTGTCCAGGGCTGGTCGATCTCGGCCTCGGTCTCGGGCGACATCACCCTCGCCGACGTCACGACGATGGGTACGGCTGGTGGCGCCGGTGACGGTGGCCTCCAGGCGGGTGGCTTCGAGCAGACCGCAACGGTCGATCCCTCGAAGGAGCCCTCGAGTGGCCCCCTCGCGGGTGGTGGCGCGCAGGGAGAGGGTGCGGTCAGCGCGATCGTCCTCTCGTTCACGCAGCCGATTACGCTCGCGAACGTCGGAACGGCTTCGATCATCGCTCTCACGCTCGAGGGCGAGGGTGACGCGACGGGTTCGGTCGCGTGGATCGACGGTCTCCAGGGCGCCGGCCAGCCGGTTGCCAACGTGGCGACGGTCGAAGGCGAGACGCGCGAGTTCTGCGCTCGCCAGCCGATCAACATCACGATCCAGGGTGATCCGCGCGACGACTTCATCCGCGGTGATGCCAACGACGATAACAAGATCGACATCGCCGACGGTATCTGGATCATCAACATGCTCTTCCGTGGTGGTGACTCGTCGCCTTGTATGGACATCTCCGATGTCGACAACAGCGGAAACGTCGATGTCACCGACGCCACGTCGCTCATCGCCTACCAGTTCACGGGTGGTGCGCCTCCGGCCGCGCCGTTCGATGGGTGTGGCAAGGACGGTGGTGACGAGGACGACGACGGCGTGATCTGCGAGACGGGCTCCTCGGCCTGCGATTGATCGTGTACCAGCTCGTATCTGAGTGATCAGATTCGAGTTCGTCGAGACCCCGCGCTCGAGGCTTTCAGCCTCCGGCGCGGGTTTTTTTTCTGGGTTAGGTGGGGGTTCGGTTCGGTGGCTTTGAGAGGGCTCTGTCGGCGGCCGTTTTCCCGGGAAAGCCCTTCCCTTTCAAACAGCCGCCGTCTACAATTTCGGTATCGTTCAGAGTTGGGTCCTTTGTAAGCTCAATAGTTTTAAGCTGCGTAGGCTGATCCTATGGCTTTCGAGGGGGTCCTGGACGGCGTTGTACGAAGCACCTGAAGAAGGTTTTCTCGGATAGTGGTTTCAGGGCTTGAGTCGAGCTCTGTTGGTTGCTCTTGTACACGCGAAGGGTCTGGTTTTATCAGGAGAGATTCTCTCGACGCACGGTAGGTCTTGAGAAAGAGCGAGTCTTGAAAAAGAGCAGAGTCTCGCACACTTGAGGCGGCTCCGGTCGCCGCGTTCCGATCTGGTCTGGGTCACCGGATTCGCGAGGAACGTTTCAGGTGGAGTTCTGTAGCTCGTTTGCGCTCGGTCGGTTACTCTGACGGGAGGTTTCCTGTAGGGGATGCCGGCGAACGCGTCAGGCTTGCGTGTGTGTCGCGTACTTTTCTGAACGCTTTCCCACTATTCGGGAGGAGAAAAAGAATGAAACAATCGTTTCGAATTACGCTTGCGGCGTTGGCGGTCGTTGCGATCGCAAACGTCGGTATTGCTCAGGACTTGCCCAGCTACTCGCTGACGCTCGACGGTCCGAGTTCGCACGCCGTCATCGGCGAAGGCGTCGAGGTCGACATCTCGGGCGAGTTCACCGCTTCGGTGACCGAGTCGGACAACCCCGACCCGGACGGTAAGGGTGGTGCGCAGGGTTGGTCGATCAGTATTGCCGCCGACGGCATCGCGATCGACGAGATCACGGATGAGGGCACGGATGCTCTCGCGAAGTTTGCCGGTGGATTCGTCCAGGCCGGTACGACCGAGCGTTCGGGTGAAGGTTCGGAGTGCGAGGGTCTCCTCGGCGCCGTCCAGGCCTACGTCCTCTCGTTCACCATGCCGATCACGCTCGACGCGAACTCTACGTCGACGATCGCGGTCCTCAACTGCTCGGGTACGGGTACGTCGGGCCCGGTCGATGGCACGATCGTCGCCGCGACGCTCGCGTTCCTCGATGGCTGTCAGGGTCCCGGCCAGCCGGTCGGTAACGCTGTCACCTGGGACGGTGCGACGGTCAACCCAGAGAAGGGCTCGCTCGAGATCTCGATCCGGAGCGACCCGGTTCCGCCGATTTGCCCCGGTCCGTTCGAGCTTCAGCTCCTCGTGGCTAACGCGGAAACGCCCGATCCCGAGGCGAACGCGATTCTCGATGTCGAGACCGCTGCGGGTTCGCTCGGCTCGACGCAGGTCATCGCTTCGATCCGTTCGGATCTTCCCGGTACGGGTGTCCAGGGCTGGTCGCTGTCGAGCGCCGCTGCCAGCGGTGATGTCGCTATCGTCGGTGTGACCACCGAAGGTACCGATGGTGCCGGTCGCTTCGCTGGTGGTTTCGACGCCACGGAGCTCTCGACCCGCTCGGGCGAGGGTTCTGAATGTGACGGTCTCCTCGGCGCGGTCTCCGCGGTCGTCCTCTCGTTCACCATGCCGATCACGCTCGATCCGGTCGGTGAGGAGTCGGTCCTGATTCTCGACGTCGAGGCGACGGTCGCGAGCACCGAGCCCGAGGGAGAGGATCCCACGGTCGTCAGCGGAACGATCTCGTTCGTCGATGGTTGCCAGGGTGCCGGCCAGCCGGTCTCCAGCGTGGCGACGGTCGATGGTGAGACTCGTGAGTTCGGTTGCCGCCAGTCGGTCGACGTGAACTTCATCACGACTCCGGTTCTTGGCGTCGGTCCGTTCACGCCTTGCGATGCGAACAACGACGGTGACATCAACCTCGCCGATGCGGTCTACCTCATCAACACGTTGATTCGCGGTGGTGACCCGCTCGCGTGCTTCGCTGCAGGCGATTGCAACGGCGACCTCATGACCGATATCAGTGATGCGGTTTCGGTGGCTCACGGCCTCTTCGGTCTGGGCACGCTTCCGGGCACCTCGTGCATCACGATCGAGGCCACGGAAGAGGTCGAGATCCCCGACGGTTTCGACTGCGAGGATACGTCGAACTGCGACGCGTAAGTCGTTGTGATTTGACTTGTCTGTACGGGTTCTCTTGAGGACCCGGTACTTGAAGGAGGACGATCTTTCGGGATCGTCCTCCTTTTTTTTGTGCAACTCGGAGTGGCTGACCCCTTCCTTCGTGAATCCCTTTTCTGCCCGGGAGGTCTCGGATCGTGAACACCCGAACTCGTTTCGCAGTTGTCTGTGCCGTCGTCCTTCTCGCCACGACCGCGAGCCACTCCCAGGACCTCCCGTCCTACTCGCTGACGCTCGAAGGTCCAGCCTCTTACTCTGGCTGCAGCGCTGAGGTCGACATCTCCAGTAAATACACAGCATTCGTGACGGAGTCTGACAATCCCGACCCGGATAACAAGGGTGGTGCGCAGGGTTGGTCGATCAGTGTCGCTTCGGTCGGCATCACGATTGATGAGATTACTGACGAAGGTACGGATGCCGCAGCGAAGTTCGCGGGTGGATTCGTTCAGGCTGGTACGACCGACCGCGCCGGTGAGGGTTCTGAGTGCGATGGGTTGAACGGAGCGGTGCAGGCGTACGTGCTCTCGTTCACCATGCCGATCACTCTCGATCCGAATGCTACTTCGTCGATCGCCGTTCTTATCTGTTCGGGGACGGCGGTCGTCCCGGACGTGCCCTCCGAGGTCGCATCGCTCTTCTTCGCTGACGGTTGCCAGGGGCCGGGCCAGCCGGTCGGCAACGCCGTGACGTGGGATGGCGCGACGGTCAATCCGGAGAAAGGTTCGCTCAGTATCGAAGTCGGCGGTCATGGGGACTGCCACGGAGATGGTCCGCTCAGTCTCGTGTTTGCCAACGCAGAATCTCCCGACCCGGATGCGAGCCCCGTTCTCGACGTCCTCACGAATGAGCAGGGCTTCGAGGGAACCTCCCAGCTCGTCGCTTCGATCCGTTCGGATCTTCCCGGTACGGGAGTCCAGGGCTGGTCGCTGTCGAGCGCCGCGAGCGGCGGTGATGTCGCTATCGTCGGTGTGACCACCGAAGGTACCGATGGTGCCGGTCGCTTCGCTGGTGGTTTCGACGCCACGGAGCTCTCGACCCGCTCGGGCGAGGGTTCTGAATGTGACGGTCTCCTCGGCGCGGTCTCCGCGGTCGTCCTCTCGTTCACCATGCCGATCACTCTCGATCCGGTCGGTGAGGAGTCAGTTTTGATTCTCGAACTCGAGCCGACCATCGCGATCGAGGTGCCTGAGGGTGAGAACCCACAGATCATCTCGGGTACGGTCTCGTTCGTCGATGGCTGTCAGGGGGCAGGCCAGCCCGTGAGCAACGTCGCTACCGTCGACGGCGAGACGCGGGACTTCGTCTTCCTCCCGTCGGTGGACGTCAGCTTCATCACGCCGCCCCCTCCACCCCTCCTCGGCCCCTACGTCCTCTGCGACGCCAACAGCGACGCCTTGGTCAACCTCGCCGACGCCGTCTGGGTCGTCAACGCGCTCGTCCGCGGTGGAGATCCCTTCGCGTGCCTTATCGCGGCCGACTGCAACACGGACGACCTCGTCGATCTGAGCGACGCGATCACCATCGCGCACGGACTCTTCGGACTCGGCTCCCTGCCGCCGCTCGTCTGCGACACCTTCGACGCGGCGGAATTCCCCGACAACCTCGGCTGCGACTCGGCGACCTGCGAGTAGCTTCGTTCTTTTTTCGAGAATCTTTGCAGCTTTCTCTCCCGTGCGGCGCGGATGCGATCAAAAGGCCCCGAACTTCGAGGGGTCGTCGATCGTTCTGGCAGCCAACGAGGAGAGTCCTATGTCTCGTCGAAGCTTCTCCGTCTGGGCATTCTTGGTTTCTTGGATCAGTACCGGGGTCGTGGGGGCTCAGGAGGAGCCGAGCTACTCGCTGACCCTCGAGGGGCCGAAGCGCTTCTCGGGACCGCCTGCGAGCGAGGTCGATCTGTCGGGTCGATACACCGTGTTCATCGCCGAGGCGGGTAATCCCGACGGCGATTCGGACGATCCCGCGAACGATCCCGATCACCGCGGCGGGGCGCAGGGCTGGTCGATCAGCATCGCGGTCGAAGGCGTCGAGGTCGAGGTGGTCACCGACGAAGGGACGGACGCTGCCGGGCTCTTCGCGGGTGGGTTTCGGACGATGGAGACGACAGACCGCGCCGGCGAAGGCAGCGCGTGCGAGGGCTTCCTCGGTGCCGTGCAGGCGTACGTGCTCTCGTTCACCGAGCCGATCACACTGCCGGGCGTCGTGGGGAAGGCCGAGCTCGTCGCATCGATCCGCTCGAATCTTCCCGATGTCGGCGAGGACGGGTTCTTCGTCGGTGGCGTGCAGGGCTGGTCGCTTTCACTCGCTGTCACGGAGGGCGAGATCGAAGTTATCGGTGCGACGTTCGAGGGGACGGACGCCGACGAGCACTTCGGCAGCGGCTTCGAGGTCACCGAGCTTGCCTCGGGTGATCGGGAGGAGCTGCCCTGTGCCGGCTTCCGTGGCGCGGTGAGCGCCTTCGTCCACTCGTTGTCGCACGCGGCTTCTCTGCCTCACGTCAGCGAGTCGAGCGTGCTTAGACTCACCCGAGAAGCGACGCGCCCGAGCGAGCTCCCCGATGATGAGATCGAGACCGTCGTGACGGGACGGATCGAGTGGATCGACGGCTGCGAGGGAAGCGGTCAACCCGTTCAAAATGCCGTGTCCATCGACGGTGTTACGGTGAGGTTCGATTGCCAGCAGAGCGCGCTGGTGCGATTCGTCACGGGGAGACTCCACGAGCTCACCGCCCACATCCTCTGCGACTCGAACGGCGATCGGCAGATCAACGTCGCCGATCCCGTCTACGTCTTCCGGACGCTCTTTCGCGGCTCGGAGGGCTTCGCCTGTGAGGCGGCTGCGGATTGCCATCGCGACTTTGCCGTCGATGTCTCCGACGGAATCGCGATGCTGTACGGCCTCTTTCGAGGCGGAGCGCTGCCGCCGCTCGAATGCACCACGATCGCCGCCGACGGCGTCGATTCCGCCCGACCGGGAGACCTACGAAATCTGCGAAGATCCGACCTGTTTCTGACGAATAGATCGTCCTTTCCAGAACATCGACCGAACTTGTGTCGGGAAAAGAGTTTCCGCAAGCGTTAGGGCGTCTGGCCACGTTGACACCCCAGGGGGCCACCCCTATAATCGACCCCGGTCTCTGAGCTAACGAGCCTCGCAAGGGCTTTCATTCCGTAAGAAATTCATTCCGTAAGAAATCGGTGGGGCTGTTCGTCAAGGTTGCTCGAAAAACCCCGGGCTTACCCGACCATTCTGGTGGGCGAACTCCCCGAATCCCGACCCGAACCCGTAGAAGCGCTCGACTGCGTGCTGCTCGGTGTCTCGAGAAGTCGATTCGCACTCGCGAATGGCGACTCGCGACAGTTTTCCGAGTCCACGGGGTCCGAGCCCCGAGAAGCCAAGTCAAGGAGAAGGGAATGTCTCTGTTCAACCCTCGCATGTCGCTGGCGGCGCTCATCGCCGCTTTCGGCCTGACGACCGGCCTCCTCGCCCCCAGTAGCCTCTGGGCCCAGGGAGGACCGGCCGATTACGACCTCGAGATTCGTGTTGATCCGGCGGATGCCGGGGAAGGCGCGACCGTCACCGCGACGATCGGTGCGGTGGTCCGCGAGACGGGTCTCCAGGGCTGGTCCTTCGGTGTCCGTCACGACCCCGCTCGCCTCTCCCTCGAGACGGCCGAGCAGTCGGACGAGGCGGCGGCGGCCCGCGTCGAGCCCTCCTTCGAGGTCACGCGCATCATCGAGGATGAAGGCGGCACGCGTGTCGGTTACATCCAGGGCGTCGTCCTCAGCTTCATCGCGCCCGCCGAGGTGCCGCTGAGCGAGTTTTTCCCCTTCGCGAACTCGACGTACACGGTCCTCGACTGCGCGGACGACGATCCGGTGAGGGTTCAGACCGAGATTCGTGTGACGAACGACCTCGCCGCGCCGGGCAGCCCGCCGGTCGACCTCAACTTCACGGTCGAGGGCATCGCGGTCGTCCCGGACAAGATCACCAATGGCGATCTGACGATCATCTGCGAAGAGATCGAGGAGAAGGACGGCCTCGTCCTCGACTTCGGCCCGGACGATCCCGAGTGTCGCGTCGTCGCGAACGGCGACCCGGCTTCGACGCT
>CAYZGY010000284.1:0-9181 GCA_964478085.1 uncultured Planctomycetia bacterium | reverse complement strand
CAACGGTGAGGTCAAGCGCATCGTCATTCTCACGAACGGCACGTCTCCGTTCTGGACCTCTGCGAAGATCGGCGCCGAAAAGGCCGCGAAGGACTTCGACGTCGCCGGTGCGAACCTCAAGGTCGAGGTCGACACGGGCGACTTCTCCGACAAGAAGCAGATCGACAAGCTCCGCGAGTACCAGGGCACGACGGACATCGTCGGTGTCGGCATCTCCGTGACGAACGCCGGCAACTCGAAGATCGCTTCGGAGCTTCGCAAGCTTCGCGACAAGGGGATCAAGGTCATCACGATCGACTCGGACGTCGATCGTAAGAAAGACGCCTCGGCGCGCGTCGCCTACGTCGGGACGAACAACATCTACGCGGGCGAGGAGCTCGGCAAGGCCGCTGCGGCCCTCAAGCCGGACGGTGGCAAGTACGCGACGTTCGTCGGGCTCAAGGGCGCCGCGAACGCCATCGAGCGCATCGGCGGCTTCGGTGATGGTGCCGGGGCGAAGTTCGAGTCGAAGGCTTCGCTCGGTGACGGCGGCGACTCGGTCAAGGCGCGTACGAATGTTCGTACCGCGATCGACAACAACGCAGACCTCGACGTGCTCGTCGGAATCTGGTCGTACAACGCTCCGGCGATTGTCGACATCGTCGGTCAGCTCGAGCGTCGCGACGACTTCACGGTCTGCTGTTTCGATGCGGAGCCGATCGCGATCAAGCACATGGAGAACGAGCTCATCGACGTCCTTGCGGTTCAGAACCCTTACCGCATGGGTTACGAGGGCGTCCGTCTCCTCAAGGCGCTCGTGACCGACGATGACAAGACCATCGATGAGATGCGCGGACGAATGAGCAAGGGCAGCGAGCCGGATATCTTCGACACCGGCCTTCGCATCGTCGTTCCCGACAAGGCGACCGCTCTCGACACTGCCCAGTTCGGCGCGGCGACCGAGCGCTTCAAGCTCACCGCGTTCAAGGCATGGCTCGTAGAGCGAGGTTTGACGGGTTCCTGATGCCTCAGCCTCTCGATCCTTCCGCTGGCCTTCTTCGGACACTCTGGCGTCGCCACTCGAACGAATTCGGGCTGATCATCGCGATCGGCGCGGTGATCGGTGTCGCCATATGGCTCGATCCGAACAAGGCGTACATCAAGCTGCCGGGTCACAACTTCACGGAGATCATCCGTCACGCGTCGATCCTCGGGGTCTTCGCGCTCGGCGCGGGAATCGTCATCGTGTCGGGAGGTATCGATCTCTCGAGCGGGTCGATGATCGCGCTCAGCGGAGCTGTGTGTTGCTCCGTGATGTTAGCGCTGTCTCCGACGGACGAGGGGGGGAACCGGCTGACGGAGGATCTGCCGTCGTGGGTGTTGATCACGGCATTCGCGGCGACCATCGTCGTAGCCTTGATGATCGGAAGCGTGCACGCGTGGCTCATTACAGTCATCCGGCTGCCACCGTTCGTCGCGACGCTCGCGTCGCTCGTCGGCTTGCGGAGTTTCGCGAGGCTGTTCGTCTCGGACGTGACGGGTGCGGTGACTCCCGCTTCGAACACGCAGATTTACATTCTCGATGAAACCTTCAACATGCTCGGCAGCGTGTGGTGGTTTCCGCTCGTGGTGTTCGTGATCATCGCGGCCCTTCTCTGGGTCTTGATGAGTCGAACGGTCATCGGTCGACACCTCTACGCGATCGGTGGCAATGAGGAGGCCGCGAAGCTGAGCGGTATTCGTACCGAGCGGCTCAAGTGGCTCGCCTACTGCATCGGTACGGTGACGGCCGCGATTGCAGGGATCCTCTACTCGAGCTACATCGGGTCTTCACGACCGGAAGCCGACGGCCTCGGCTACGAGCTCGATGCGATCGCGGCTTCGGTTGTCGGTGGCTGCTCGCTGGCGGGCGGCATCGGGACGATCCCCGGGATCATGCTTGGAGCGCTCTTTCTCCGTGTCGTCATCGACGCGGTCGCGAAGGTGGTCAAGACCGACTCGGATGTCTTCCAAGGCCTCATCGTAGGTCTCCTGGTCGTTTCCGCCGTGACCTTCAACGAGATGCGGTCCACGCGCGCCGCACGTCGGGAGTTCCTCCCGGGTGCGCTCGGCTGGGTCAGTCTCGTCGTCCTTACGATCCTTTCGACGGTCGTGACGCTCGTCATCATGGACTCGACGACATGGGCGCTCGGAGTCGGAAACTTGGTGCTCGTGGCTCTGGGTGCGAGGAAGTACTTCGAGGTCGCGTCGCTCAAAAGGGTGCGTTAACGGATCGGTGAAGACGTGAGCGAAAACGTACTCATTGACTTCCGTAGCGTCACGAAGCGCTTCCCGGGGGTCGTCGCTCTTTCCGACGTCTCGTTCGACATCGTCCAGGGCGAGTGCCACTCGATCTGTGGCGAGAACGGCGCCGGGAAGAGCACGCTGATGAAGATCCTCTCGGGCGTGCACACGGAGTTCGAGGGCGAGATTCTCATCCGCGGAACGTCGGTCGCGTTCGAAGGCACTCGCGATGCCGAGACTGCCGGGATCAGCATCATTCACCAGGAGCTCAACCTCGTCGAGGAGCTTTCGGTCGCGGCGAACGTGTTTCTCGGCCGCGAGCATGCCACGGGGCTCGGCTTTGTCAGCGACGGCTCGATGGAGAAGGCGACGCTCGAGCTTCTCGCGCAGCTCGAGTGTGAGGTCGATCCTTCGCAGCGAGCGGGGGAGCTCCGCGTCGGTGACCAGCAGCTCATCGAGATCGCCAAGGCGCTGTCGCTCGAGAGCGACGTGCTGATCATGGACGAGCCGACGAGCGCGCTCACGGAGTCGGAGGTCGAGCGTCTCTACCGTGTCATCGCGAGACTGCGTGAGCGCGGCGTGACGATCTTGTACATCTCTCACAAGATGGACGAGATCTTCAAGCTGTCCGACCGCATCACCGTTCTACGCGACGGCTGCCTCGTCGAGACGCTCGAGTGTTCGGCGACGAGCGCCAAAGAGATCACGCACCTGATGGTCGGTCGCGAGATCGAATCGACACAATTCAACGAGCCGCGTACGCCGGGCGACCTCGTGCTCGAGGTCGAGAAGCTCTCGCGCCCCTGGCCCGGACACGCGAAGGAGTGGCGGCTCAAGGACATCAGCTTCGAGCTCCGGCGTGGCGAGATCGTCGGCTTCGCGGGGCTGATGGGCGCCGGCCGCACGGAGCTGCTCGAGTGCATCTTCGGGTCGAGCGAAGATCAGCCGATCGGTCAGATTCGGCTCGAAGGAATGGACGTCGCGTTTCGCCATCCGGAAGAGGCGATGGACGCTGGAATCGCGCTCGTCAGCGAAGATCGCAAGCGCTTCGGGCTCTTCGGGCACATGAGCGTGCGCGAGAACATCTCGATGTGTACGCTGCGCGAGCATGCCAGATCCGGACTCGTCTCGCGATCGTCCGAGGATCGCGCCGTCGCGGCCTCGATCGAGCAACTCGCGGTCAAGACGTCGGGGCCGGAGGCGGCGATCACGAGCCTCTCGGGCGGAAACCAGCAGAAGACCATCATCGGTCGCTGGCTCCTGACCGATCCCAAGATCTTGCTACTCGATGACCCGACTCGCGGCGTCGACGTAGGCGCCAAGGCGGAGCTCTACCGCCTGATGGACAAGCTCTGTCGCGACGGGCTCGGCATCATCCTGACCTCGAGCGAGCTACCGGAGCTCCTGACGGTCTGCGACCGCATCCTCGTCCTCTGCGAAGGTCGACTCACGGGACAGTTCACCCGTGAGGAGGCGACGGAGCAGAAGATCATGGAAGCGGCCACGATGATTGAGTAGCGCAAACCCCCCGAGTCGCCGATACTTCCATCGTCACTGGTGGAGGAGTCTTGATGCAGAATCTGCTCTCGGTGGTTCGCCGTTCGTCTTGCCTCACCGTCGCGCTCGTAGGGCTCGCAGTCGTCACGAGCGGCTGTACGGCGCTCGGTCCGGTCAATCCCTCGTTCCCGTTGACGATCGAGGATGCCGAAGCCGCGATCGACTCGATGCGCGAGCACCCGCGTGAGTTCGAGCGCCCCGTCATCATCGTCGGCGGTTTCCTCGATCCGGGGCTCGGCACCTGGTGGATCAGTCTCGACTACAAGAACATGACGACGAATCCCGATCAGGTGATTCGAGTGAGCTTCTACACCTGTTTCTCGTTCGAAGAGTGCCGCGACCGGCTCATCGCCGCGGTCGACGAGGCGTTCCCGAGCACCGACAAGATCTGGACGATCGAGGTCGACGTCATCGCGATGTCGATGGGCGGCATCACGTCGCGCCTCGCGGCGGCACCTCCGAAGCCCGGGACGAACCCCGGTCGGAGATTGCGCATCGCGCGGCTCTTCACGCTGAGCTCGCCGCATCGCGGCGCCAATCTGGCGGGCATCCAGCCCTTTCATCCGCTTCAGATACAGATGCGCTACGGCTCGGACACGCTCCTTCGCATCGACCGCGCGTACCGAGATCGCGACTACGAGGTCTACCCCTACGTCCGCCTCGACGACTTCGTCGTCGGCGCTGGCAACGCGGCACCGCACGGCGAGGATCCGTGGTGGCTCTCCAACGGCACCTTCAACCTCGCCCACGTCGCGGGCTGCATCGACCCACGCCCCAACGCCGACATCGCACGTCGATTACGCGGCGAGCCGGCCTACGCGACGCGACCCGCGGCACCGATTCCGATCGCAGCCGCCCCCGATTTCATTCGCCGAGACGGCGAGGGATTCCGCTGAGAGGTGGGGCGCTTATACTGATCGCTGAGCGAGTGAATCAGCATGAGCGAACCCGAACGACCAACGAAGCGTGCTGCGAAGCGAGCGCAGCGTCCCGTCCGTCTCGACACCTCGATCGAGGAGTGGCCCGAGGCTGGGTTGACGGTCGCGTTCGCGCCGGCTGATCCGTCGGCGTCGGTGCGTGTGGAAGGCGGGCGTGTCGTCGAGATCGACGGGCGGGCGGAGGCCGACTTCGACTCGATCGATCGCTTCCTCGCGCTGCACGCGATCGATCCTGCCGTCGCCGAAGAGGCGATGGCGATCGAGCCGCTCGAGCTGGCGCGGCAGCTCTTCGATCCGTCGGCCCCGGCTGCGGAGGTGCGTCGACTCATCGGTGGGCTGACACCGGCGCGTCTCGTCGAGGTCGTCTGGCAGCTCGACGTGCTCGAGATGATGCTCGCGCTTCGCAAGATGCGTCTTCGCCATCAGCCCGCGAATCAAGCGCACGTGACGAACCGTCGTGAGAACCCCGCGCTTCTCGCCGCCGACGCCGCGGTGGCGGCACGTCGAGGATTCGCCGAGGTCGAGACGACCGTCGGGGTGGCTCCGCTGGCTCCCTTCAACGCACTGGCCGTGCTCGTCGGATCGCAGGTCGGCCGTCCCGGCGTCTTGACGCAAGCCGCGGTCGAGGAGAGCGTCAACTTGCGGCTCGCGCTCAAGGGGCTCGTCACGTACGCGGAGACGCTCTCGGTCTACGGCAGCTCGAAGGCCTTCGACGACGGGGATGACACGCCCTGGTCGAAAGCCTTTCTCGCGAGCGCTTACGCGTCGCGCGGCATCAAGGTGCGCTTCACGTCGGGGTCGGGCTCCGAGGTTCTCATGGGGCATGCGGACGGCCAATCGATGCTCTACCTCGAGGCGCGCTGCCTGCTCGCGGTCAAAGGCGCGGGAAGTCAGGGAGTTCAGAACGGCGCGATCTCGTGTATCGCCTTGCCGATGTCGCTTCCGAGCGGCATCCGCTCCGTCCTCGCCGAGAATCTGATGGCCGCGGCGCTCGGACTCGAGGTCGCGAGCGGCAACGACGCGCTCTCGTCTCATTCGGAGACGCGCAAGGCGGCCAAGCTGATGCTGCAGTTTCTGCCCGGAACCGATTTCGTCACGTCGGGCTACAGCGTCATGCCGAAGGCCGACAATCTCTTCGGTGGGGGGAACTTCGACTCGGCCGACCTCGACGACTGGACGACTCTCCAACGAGACATGCAAGTCGACGCGGGAATCACGCCTGTCGCGGAAGAGGAGCTCGTCGCGGTTCGGGAGCGCGCCGCGCGTGCGATTCAGGTCGTCTACTCGGGACTCGGCTTGCCACCGATCGACGACGCGGAGATACGAGCCGCGGTCGAGGCCTACGACAGTGACGACATGCCGGAACGAAGCCGTGCGGACGACGTGCAGGCGGCCGAGGAGTTTTCGCGTTCGCGAACGAATCTCATCGACGTCGCCCGTGTTCTGCTCGAGGCAGAGTTCGAGCCCGAGGCGCGCGCGCTACTCGCGATGGCACGTCAACGGGCCGCGGGCGACTATCTGCAGCCGTCGGGAATTCTCGAGGAGGACGGATACGATCTGATCGCCACGAGCGCCATTAACGCGCCGAATCTCTACGCGGGTCCCGGCACCGGGCACCGTGTCGAAGGCGAGCGATGGGAGGAGCTGCAGCGAGTTCCGCACGCCGAAGATCCCCGCGGAATCGTGGGTCCGGCCGGCGGAGCAACGATTCTCGTCGACGGCGCCGAGGCCGGAGTCGGCGAGGCGGGCGAGGTCGTCGTCGCGGTCGGTCCGGCCTTCGGTGGAGAGATAGGGGCGACGCTCGCGGGGCTCGATCACGCTTCCGTCCTCGACGAGATCGTCGCGGGGATCGAAAGTGAGGGAGTCCGCGCGCGCATCGTCCGCGTGCGTCACACGGCGGACTGCGCCTTCATCGGTTACAGCGCAGCGCAGCTTTCGGGGTCGAGAGTCGCGATCGGCATCCAGTCGCGCGGGACGGCCGTGACGCATCGACGAGACCTCGCCCCGCTCGACAACCTCGAGCTGCTGAGCCAGGCGCCGAATCTGACGCTCGAGTCGTACCGTGCGCTCGGGCGAAACGCCGCTCGCTACGCGACGGGACGTGCCACCGAGCCGATTCCGGTCCGCATCGACAACACGGCGCGCCTCAAGCACATCGTGCGAACGGCGCTCTTTCACAAGCGAGAGCTCGAGTTCGTCGTCGAAGATGCAGCGCCGGTGGAGGTGAGCCGATGAGCTCGAATCGATACCCTCTCTACGATTGCCCGGACGACGAGCTCCAGCTGCCGAGCGGCCGTCGTGTTCGGGATCTCGACACCGATCGACTCGCGCGAGGCGAGGTGGACGAAAACGACCTCGGGATTCGTGCCGACGTCCTGCGACGACAAGCCGACGTCGCCGAGTCGAACGGCTTCCGCGCGCTCGCCGAGAATCTCCGTCGCGCGGCAGAACTCGTCGCCGTGCCCGACGAAGAGGTTCTTGAGATCTACGATGCGCTCCGCCCGGGCCGCGGCGGGGCAGCGCAGCTCGACAGAATCGCGTCCCGTCTCGAGGCCGAGTACCACGCCTCACTCACCGCGAAGTTCGTTCGCGAAGCGGCAGACCATCGGCGCGGTTACGAGAGTGCTCGGTCATCTGGTACACCGCGCTCGCCAAGGCGATGACGGGGAACCTAGAGCAGATCCGGCTGCTCGAGTCTATCGAGGAGCTCACGTCGAAGGATGGACGTTTCGAGTTTCTCGGGCTCGCGCTCGACGTGCGCTACGCCGTCATCGCGAAGCGCAAGGGATTCGCCTTCGCGAAGAGCGACGTGTTCGAGCTCGTCGAGAACGATCCCGATCACGAGGTCGAGCTTTCCCTGTCGAAGGGCTGGTCGATCTCCGGTCGCGTGTACACGTCGGAGGGGGAGCCGGCTCCGGGCGTTCTCGTGCGGGATCGACCGGACTTCGCCAAGAAGATGCGGTGCGTCGTGCAGCCCGACGACGCTCAGTAAGCGCTACTCGAACGTCTCGGACTCAAGCTGCCACGGCGCCTACGAGCGCCGAAGACCGAAATATAGTGACAGCTTTTAGGGCTCTGGAGTCCTAAGTCGTTTCCAGAGTCCATCTCGTCCTGAGAACCGTTCAAGTTGGGCTAGGGCCCGATCGCAGCACGTTGGTGCGGCGGTCGGACTTTTTTTCGTCTCCTGTCAGTGCTCGGAGCCCCGATTTCTCTAAAGACCGGATTTAGTGCGTCGGCTATGTTCGGTATAATCGGGAATCACGTGAGGGCGATGGTCTGATAGAGGTTTCAAGAGGGATTAGGGTGATGGTCATGCTGGCGAATGCACGGGGACTTTCTGTCCTGACGAAATCGGCGATTCTGTCTCTCGTATTGCTGGTCGTAAGCGTATCGAGCGTCTCCGCTCATGTGCAGGATCTCCAGCGTGGTGATGTCGATCTCAACGGTCAACTCCAGCTGACGGACGCGGTTGCGCTTCTCGGTTTCCTCTTCCAAGGACAATCGATTCGCTCCTGCGAAGCGATTCAGAACGCATCGGGAACGGGTGGCGTCGATCTCACTGACGCGATCAACATCCTCAACTTCCTCTTCCTCGGCGCGGCCGCACCGCCGCCGCTCAGCGGTTTCGAGAATCGCACTTGTCAGGAAGCGGACGAAGAGTCGATCGCTCAGGGCGAAGAGGTCTACCGTGCGGTCGATCCGGCGGCGAAGAACGCTCTCGCCTACTCCTGCGCGACGTGCCACTCGAACGTGGCGGCCGGTGAGGATCCCGTCCTCCGTGCCGGTAGCACTCTCTTCGACGCGATCCGCCGACCTTCGTTCAAGGCCGGTCAGGTCGACTCGTTCCTCGGCGCCGCGAACGTCTGTCGCACGGACTGGATGGCGATTCCGGAGTGGTCCGACGACAACGAGGACTTCCTCGATCTCGTCAGCTACCTCCACTCGCTGACGCCGAACGAGCCGGCTCCCGTGTACAACTACGAGATCGCCGAGCCGCAGGACGGTGACCCGACGGGTGACGTCGACAAGGGCTGCGACCTCTTCCACCAGTCGTGCTTCGTCTGCCACGGTGAGGGCGCCGCCGGAACGACTGCGGGTCCGCAGATCATGTTCCCCGAGCTCAATGAAGTCTTCTTCGATGCGAACGCTGTTCGTGCGAAGGTGCGACTGAGCGGTCCCTTCGAGAGCATCTACCCTGGACTCCAGGGCGGATTCATGCCGTTCTTCACGAAGGAGCAGATCAGCGACGAAGATCTCGAGGACATCGTCGCATACCTGTTGCAGCTCGAGACGGAATGTTCCGAATGAGTTTTCATGCGCTGGACGCCCTCAACGATGCGTATGAACTGGATGCTGAGGACGATTCTGATGCCGAGGGTCGGCGGATGTCGAGATGACGTCACGACGCGGCGATGCGCCGCGTG
>CAYZGY010000283.1:5388-9185 GCA_964478085.1 uncultured Planctomycetia bacterium | reverse complement strand
TTTTTCGAGCGAACTCTCGCTCGGTTCGCTCGTAGTTCATCGTCAGGATCTCGTCGACCCAGCCTTGCGAGAGCCAGGTGGGCGAGTCTTGTAAGTACTTCCTGCGCGCGTTGCCGATGTCGCGAATGACGGCGCAAGAGATCTGTGCGTTCGGTCGCGCGCGACGAACAGCGCGGCTCGCTTCGTAGACGACCGAGTTGACGGCGCGCTTGCGGAAGGCGTCCCAGTCGGCGGGCTTCTGTTCCGGCAAGGCGCCGTAAAGTCGACGGAAGAGGTCGAGCGAGTCTCGGTCGTACGGCACGGCGTGGCGTCGGCTCACATCCGGAAAGACGAAACGGATGTAGTCGAGATGCATGCCGTCGATCTCGTAGCGACTGGCGATGTCCCCGAGAACGGACGCGATGTGATGACGCACCTTCGGCAGGCAGGGATTGAGCATCGTGTAGTGATCGCTCAGCCGGTATCGCTTGCCGTTCTGATCGAGGAGGAACCACTCGGGATGCTGATGCCAGACGTGACGACGATCCTTCGGGGGCTTGAGACCCTTCCAACCGGCGAGCACGTTGACCCACGCGTGAAGCTCGATGCCGTACTCCCGCGCTGTCGAGATCGCGGTCTGGAGCGGGTCGAAATTCGGCGACGAGGTCTTGAGCTCCTCGCCCCAAGGCTCGAGGCTCGAACGGTAGAACGCATCACTTCTTCCACGGACCTGGAAGTAGATCCGATTGAGTCCGAGAGACGCGCAGTTCGCGACGATGCGACGGACGTCGGCGGCCGTGCGGAAGTCCCACCGCGTCACCCAGATCGCCCGGACCTCCGCGCCGGCGGTCGCGCGTGCGGCTCGAGTCGTCCCGGCGGGTTCGGGAGATCCGAGAAGCCCGTTGGCGGGCATCGAGAGCGTGAGCCAGCAGAGCAGGACCGTCGTCGGTCGGGTCAGTCGCATCGTTCGGATCAGTCGCATCGGTCGGATCAGTCGCATCGTTCGGATCAGTCGCATCGGTCGGATCAGTCGCATCGGTCGGATCAATCGCATCGTGTCGAGTCCCTCTCGCGATTGCCTGAGACGAGCGCCGAGTCTTTGATCGGCAGGTCTTCCAGCAGCACCGGGGCATGGCTCAGGCGCAGCCACGCCGTGTTCCGATATCGACGGCCGGTTCCGCGAATCTTGAGGAACTTTTCGGGCTTTTTTCGCGGCTTGACTTCCGCGAATCAGCGTGGGAGATGGCAGGATCTACCTCGCGGAATCGAGCCGCGAGACACGCTTTTCGGGCCTTCGGGCCCCTCGATCTCCGTCCGTCCGCTTCCGAAGCCGCTCTGGAGTCGTCTGCCATGTCGCGCCCGTCCGATCGATTCGCTCTTGCTCCCGCCAGCCGGCGTCGCCTCCGGGGCCTCGTCCTGAGCCTGCTGCTTCTCGGCATCTGTGCGCTCGGCGTGTCCTGCGCGAGCTCGGCCGACGAGCTCCTGATTCAGATTAGCCAGGGCGACGAAGAGACGAAGGGGGAGGCGATCGTAAAGCTCGGCAATCTTTTGGCCGAGAAGAAGTCCGCGGGCTTCACGTTCGACGAGGGTGATCGCGAGGCTCTCGAGCTTCTACGCGATGTGGCCAGGAAGGACCCGAGCGCGATTCAGCAGATGCGTGCGATATCGGCACTACGCGGATTGAAGAAATTCGACCACACCGATGTCTACCTCGAAGGACTCGAGTCGAGGTTTTGGGGGGTCCGGTGGGAATCCGCCAAGTCGCTCTACGCGCAGCCGTCGGATCGCGCGACCTCGAAGCTCGTCGAACGAGTCCGGAAGGAGTCGAACAAGGTCGTGCTGCTCGACGTGATCAAGGCGCTGACGAAGCTCGACACGCGCGAAGCGCTCGGTGGGCTTCTCGAGGTCTTTCTCGATCACGCGGGGCGGTTCGACGAGCACCGGATGAAGGTCTATCGGGCGATCCGCCGCCAGAGCGGCAAGAGCTGGGCGATGAACGACACGACGCAGTGGCGCAAGTACCACGACAGCGAATTCGGGACGAAGAAGTCAACGAGCGTGCTCGAGCTCATCGATCCTCTTCCGAAGGCGGGTGACGCGACCGGGGAAGGTGGGGGAGATTGAAGAAGCATCTCGTTCCAGCGATCAAGCTGGCGCTTGCTGTAGGGTTGATCTGGTGGTTGATCGCGGTCAACGTCACCACCACGGACGTCGCCGTCGGCGAGCTCTCGCGAACAGGTGGCGAGCCGGTCGTGTCCTCGTCCCTCGAGGTCCTCGAGGTGCTCGTCGAGTCCGGAACGGGCATCGACGAGGAGCAGCCCGTGCTTCGCGTGCGTCCGACGGGCACGAAAGGCGAGGGTTTCGTCCTGGTCTCCTCCCGCAAGGGACACGTCGAGGCGATCGACATCGAGGTCGGTGACACACTCGCCTCGGACACATTCGCGATGACGCTCGCGAGTGGCATCCCGTTTTCCGAGCTCGGACGTCTCCGAGAGTCGTGGCCTTGGTTTCTCGCGGCGCAGATTCCGTTCGGAATCGTCCTGCTCTTCGCCGCTTGGCGCTGGCAGATCCTGCTCCACGCCCAGGGCATCGACTACAGCTTCCGCGAGACGCACTCGCTCGTCCTCATCGGCAACTTTTTCAATCAGGTGATGCTCGGATCGACCGGAGGCGACGTCGTCAAGGCGTACTACGTCGCGGTCGAATCTCCGGATCGGCGCGCAGTGGGCGTGTTGACGGTGTTCCTCGATCGCGTCATCGGGCTCCTCGTGCTCGGCCTCATCGCGGGCATCGCGGTCTTCGCGAACCTCGATCTCGTCCTCGACGAGGAGAACGTCGCTCTCCTGACCCTGGCGATCGGGCTTTGGTGCGGGCTCGGCGCGGCGGTGGTCTCGGCGACCCTGTTCTTTTCGGCGCGTGTGCGGTCACTCGGCTTCGTTCAGGCGATCTCTCGTCGCTTGCCGCTCCAAGGCCTTCTCAAGAAGCTCTCCGACGCCGTCTACCTCTACAAATCGCATCCGCGTGCGATGATGCGCGTGCTCACGATTTCGGTCGGCATCCACCTGCTCGTCGTCGTGACGAACCTTTGCCTTCTTCGCTGCCTCCTTCCGGTGATGCCCTCCGCGCTCCCGTTCTTCCTGCTCGTGCCGCTCGCGCAGATCATCATGGCCGTTCCGCTGACGCCGGCGTCGCTCGGCACGGCGGAGACAGCGTACGACAAGCTCTTCGCGCTCGTCGGCGTGCGCGTCGGAGCGCTCGTCTCGATTCTGCAGCGGATGACCTACTACTTCTGGTCGATCTTCGGCGCCGTCGCCTACCTGCGTCGCAAGGCGACCGTCCGACGTGCGCTCGAGGCGAGCCACGAGGCCGAGGAGTCGGGCGAGTCATCGTTCGAGGACGAGGGGGCCGAAAAACCTGCAGGCGAACGAACGGAAGCGGAGTCCTCGCTCCAAACGGGCTGAAGCCGAGGGGGCGTTTTTCCCGAAAAAGTTGTGAGAGTGCCGTACCGCAGCGTACTCTACCTTTGGCTGCCTCAGCCGCCTGGAGAGACGTCGTATGTTTTGGTTCCGCTTCCTCAGGCTGCTCGGATCGATCGCCTGGGAAGGCATTTACAACGCGGCTTGCCTGGTCGTTTTCCTGATTCCGGGACGCTTCTTGCCCGGTCAGCGCGCCGTCGTGCGTGAGCGAGTTCGCAAGCTGATGAGTCAACCCGTGAGTCCGATGATGCGAAAGAATCTCTGGGTGTTCGTGAGCTCTCTGGCGCTCGTGCTGAGCGCGGCAGCCGGCACGGGCTGTCGGAGTGCGCACTGTGGTGGCAC
>CAYZGY010000283.1:0-5378 GCA_964478085.1 uncultured Planctomycetia bacterium | reverse complement strand
GACGAGTTCGCTTGGAGCGCCAAGACTTTGGCCAGCCAGAAGGGCGAGCTCGACGGCCTTCAGAGGGACGTCGTCAATTTCATCGACCCTGAATGGGGTGAGCTCGAGGAAACGTTCCGCCTCTTCGGCTGGTGATCCGCGTTACTCGGGCCAGAGAAGCGGGCTCGGGAGCTGAAAAAACCGCCCTGGGCTTTTCGGCCCTAAGAGCTGCTTTTGAGCCGACTTCGGCCGCATCCTTAATCTTTTGACCCCGTCCTGGCCGATTCTATAATCTCGGGAGAGCGGGCGCGGCCCGATCCTCTCCACGATTTCCTCGACGCGCGTCCGCGACTCGATCCGTCTCTCCGAAGAGGGCCAACGAGCGGCGGCACCAGCGAAACGGACGGAAGGCTCGTGCAGCTCCACACGGTCCAAATCAAGCGAATCATCGGCCCGACGCCCAACGGGGCGGCCGTGCTGCTCGGCAACGATCAGAAAACGTTCGTCATCTTCGTAGGCTTCTACGAGGCGGCCGCTCTGATTCGAGAGATCAACCACGAGACGCCCGCGCGCCCGCTGACGCACGAGCTGATTCAGAACATCTGCCTTGGCTTCGACATTTACGTGAAGCAGATCATCGTCTCCGAGATCCTCGACAGCACGTTCTGCGCGACGCTCGTCCTCGAGCAGCGCGTGGCGCCGGATTCCGAGGGCGGAGAGTGGAACGGTCGACGCAACGAGGTGCGCATCGACGCGCGGCCGAGCGACTGTCTCGTGCTGGCGCTCAAGAATCGAGTAGATATCCTGGTCACCGACGAGGTGTTCCAGAGTGTGAAAGACGTTTCCGAAACGGCACAAGAGGTGGAAGACAACTTAGGGGGTCTGATGCCGAACGCCGATTTCGGTGAGTTTAGTCCGCCGGAGAGTTTCCCAGAAGCTCGTGCGGGGAGTCCCGATGATGAACCGGGAGGATTTCTCGACGAATTCGGGATGGACGAAGACGATGAGATGGACTTCGAGGATTACGGCGGAGGCTTCAAACAGTGAGAACTGACGTGACTGGTGAGATGGACTGGGGAGGGGAAAGAGGGGAAGGCAAAGCTCGAGCGAGCTGGCTCCGGTGGTGTGTCGCTCCACTTGTCTTCGGCATCGGACTCGGCCTCGGGCTGATGTTCGGCCTCGGAGAGCTCGTGGGGCCCGAAGGCCGAGAGGCTGGCGCGCGACTCTTGCGCGACGCTGCAGTACGGAGTGCGACTGTTCAGGTCGGGGCTTTCGCTGACGCGGGGCAGGTCGGTCGTGCGCTTCCGCAGATCGCCACGGCTGCGAACGCCGAGCTCGGCGATGGGAACTACCTTTTCCTGGCGAATCGGCGCACGGTCTGGGCGATCAACAAGAAGGAAGGGCGCTTCGCAGGGTACGACTTCCGGGACGACGATGATCGCTCGATCGAGCGGACGCGAATCGTCACGCTCAACCAGACGAACTTCCCGCCCGCGGACACCGTCTACATCCTCAGTGATCGCAACCTCACCGAGGCCCTCTGGGTCTGCAATCGAAGAACGGGCGACATCCAGCTCTGGACCCCGCGCCTCGGCGGACAAGTCGTCGCCGAGCAGCCCGTGACGACGCTCGGCACGGGCGACTACGAGTTCCTCGCGAATCGTCGGACGATCTGGTCAGTCAACAAGGCGAAGGGCGAGTTCGCGCGCTTCGACTTCCGCAACCACGAGGATCGTACCGTCGAGCGTACGAAGACGATCAAGCTCGACGCGCGCGACTTTCCGCCCGAGGACACGGTCTTCCACATGAGTGATCGCAACTTCACCGAGGTTCTCTGGGTCTGCAATCGTCGCACGGGCGACATCCAGATTTGGACCCCTCGACTCGGCGGCGCGCTCGTCAGCGAGAAGCCGCTCGTGACGAAGGAAGACCTGCGCCGCAAGAAGTAGCCGATCGGTTACGGTCATCGCGGAAGACACACGAGAGGGATTCGAGGTGCTGAGAGGGGTCGTCGCGACGTTGTCGCTCGGCGTGTTCACGATGGTGGGCGCGGGTTGTCGATGCACGCTCGAGGAGAAGGTCTGGGATCGGATCTTCCCGACGTATCTGCCCGAGCACTCGGTAGGGCGCTTCTGCGCGTACCTCGAGACGGGTGACTGGCCTCGGGCCTACGACCTTCTGAGCAGCGGTTCGCGGGACGAGGTTCCGTACACGCTCTTTCGTATCGGCACGCCTTTCGCCGAGGACCCACGCACGGGAATTCCGGTGCTCGAGATGATCCTGGGGGCCTGCGGCAGTCGCAAGAGAGTCGGCGGCCATCCTCTCGAGCCGAAGATCGAGCGCGTCCAGGTCTCTTACACAGGCGTCGACCGGGACGGAAAGGACGTGCTCGTCTGGTTCCACGTCGTTCTCGTCGACGAGAGCGAAGAGGGCTCCGATTGGCCCGACTGGAAGATCGACCTCCTCAAGACGGTCGAGAGCATCCCGAGAGAATGACTCCGAGCGAGTCGACGACCGCAACGTTTCTCGTCGAGCTCGCACGAGCGCTGCACGTCTACGGCACGCCTTCCTACGAGCTCGAGGCCGCGATGGACGAGTGCGCGGCGCGCCTCGGCATCGAGGTGAAGTTCTTCTCGATGCCGACGGCCATCTTTGCGTCGTTCGGACCGGCCGGCGAATGCCGTACGACACTCGTGCGCGTCGAGCCCGGAGACATCGACCTCTCGAAGCTCGTCGACGTGTGCGAGGTGCAGGCGCGCGTCGTCTCAGGAGACATCACGATCGACGAGGCGCGCGCGCAGCTTTCGGCGATCGACGAGCGACCTCCACGCTACGCCGCATCCCTGACGACCTTCGCCTTCGCGGTCGCGACGGGAACGGCCGCAGCCGTCTTCGGTGGGGGAGCGCGAGAGATGGCGATCGCGAGCGCTCTCGGCGCGCTCATCGACCTCGTCGGACGATGGACCGGTCGGATCCCCGGGGCCGCGACGATCTTTCAGCCCGTCGCCTCGTTTCTCGCGGCGACCGTCGCCTGGCCGCCGCCTGGCCGCCGCCGGCAACGACGACGGGAAGATCGACCTTTCGGACGCGCTCTACTCGATCGCGTTCCGCTTCTCCGGCGGGCCCTCCCCGCCGGCGCCGTATCCTCTCTGCGGCGGGGACGAAAGTGACGACCCGCTCGACTGTTCCTTCGCGGATCTCTGCTCTCAGGGGAGTGGGCTACGCCGAACTTCGGCACGCTTGACTCGCAATCGGCAAACCGCGAACCTGAAGCGGATGAAGAATTCTCCTTCGAGACCGTTCGCGTGGGTGTGCGCCGCCGCGTGGCTCGCTACCGGCTCGGCGTTTGTTCGTGCCGACGAGCGAGGTGCGGAGCGGCACTGGTCCTTCGCGCCCCTCGCGCGTCCCGAGCTTCCGACAGCGCGAGGAAGCGATCACCCGGTCGACCGATTCGTCGATGAGGTGCTCGCGCGGGAGGGGCTCACGAGAAACGAGCCGGAGACTCGGGTGACGCTCGTTCGTCGGCTCACGCTCGACCTCCTCGGAATCCCGCCGACACTCGGAAAGATCGATGCGTTTCTCGGCGACGACTCCGATGATGACGTAGCCTTCGAACGCCTCGTCGACCGGCTCCTGTCTTCGCCTCGATTCGGCGAACGCTGGGGAAGGCATTGGCTCGACCTCGCTCGCTACGCGGACTCGAGCGGTTTCCACAACGACCTCGATCGTCCGCACGCGTGGCGCTACCGAGACTACGTCGTCGCGAGCTTCAACGAGGACCGCCCCTACGGCGAGTTCGTCCGCCAGCAGATCGCCGGCGACGAGACGCCGAACGCGACGCTCGACGACTGGGTCGCCACGGGCTTCTGTCGCAACGGCCCGAACAACGACGACAACATGGGGAAGACGAAGCTCGCGCTCGAGCAGTACCGCCTCGACGAGCTCGACGATGTGATCGCGACGACCAGCTCCGTCTTTCTCGGGCTGACGCTCGGCTGCGCGCGCTGTCACGATCACGAGTACGACCCGATCTCGCTGCGCGATTACTACCGATTTCTCGCGTTCTTCGACTCGGGCGTGAAGCGCAGCCTGCGCGTCGACGGGTTCGACAGCGAGAAGCCGACGTTCGAGAAGCACAAGCCGGGCAAGCCGACGAAGAAGCCTCAGGCGATGGTCTTCACGACGCGCGACGCTCGCACGCGCGAGACCTTCGTCCTGCTTCGCGGGCAAGCTCAGAACCGCGCGGAGAAGGTCGACGCGGGTGTGCCGGCACTCTTCGGGAGGGAGTCGATGGCGCCACGTGGAACGCGTAGCGAACTCGCGGAGTGGATCACGAGCCACGATCATCCGCTCACCTGGCGCGTGCTCGCCAATCGCATCTGGCAGCATCTCTTCGGCGAGGGGCTCGTCACGACGCCGAGCGACTTCGGGCAGCGTGGGGCGCGCCCGACGCATCCCGAGCTGCTCGATTACCTCGCGAACGAGCTGCGAACGAACGGCGGGAGCGTCAAATCGCTCGTTCGGCTCGTGGTCACGTCGTCGACCTACCGGCAGAGCTCGAAAGCTCGACCGGACGCGATGCAGAAGGATCCGCTCACGAGACTCCTCTGGCGCCAGCGGCTGCGACTTCTCGAGGCGGAAGCTCTGCGCGACTCGATCCTGGCGGTCGCCGGCTCACTCAACGAGCGCATCGGGGGGCCAGGCGTCAAGCCGCGCATGCTGCCAGACCTGCTCAGCGCGAGCCAGCGAAACAAGTGGCCCGTCGTGAAGAAGGAAGGGCCGGAGCACTGGCGCCGGAGCGTGTACGTGTACGTCAAACGTCAACTGCGACTGCCCCTTCTCGAGCTGTTCGACGCTCCGTCCGGCAGTCACACCTGCGCGAAGCGACCGAAGAGCTTGGTGCCGACGCAGTCACTGATCTTGATGAACGACAGCTTTGTCGTCGAGCAAGCGCAGATCTTCGCCGAGCGCGCCTGGCAACGCGAAGAGACGCTCGAGGCGCGCGTGCGACTCGCGATGCGGAGCGCTCTCGGGCGCGTGCCGACGTCGATTCGCGTCGCAGAAGCCGTCGAGTTTGTTCACACAGGAGCGCGAGGGCTGGCGAGAGACGAAGGGATGCCGATCGAGAGTGGCGAGCGCGCCGTCTTCGCGGACTTTTGTCACGTGCTCTTCAATCTCAACGAATTCGTGTATCGGGATTGAGGGCGATGGATCTCATCGACAGAAGACGATTTCTCGCGAGCACCGGAGCCGGCTTCGGCACGCTCGCGCTGAGCGGGCTGCTCTCGCGCGATGGGTTTGCGCGGAGCGGAGAGTCGGGCGCGCCCCTTCCGCACTTCGCGCCACGCGCGAAGAACGTCATCTTCCTCTTCATGTACGGAGGGCCGAGCCAGGTCGAT
>CAYZGY010000282.1:6817-9189 GCA_964478085.1 uncultured Planctomycetia bacterium | reverse complement strand
GGGGCGGGGGCGCTCGAGCTTCCGAGGTAGAGCGAGGCGACGTGCGGGAGAAGGTTCGTCGCTTCGCGTTGGAGGATGATTCGTTCTTTGACCTCTCTCGCGACTCGACTCGCCGAGGCGAGCGCCGCGGCCACCCCGAGGATCACGAGGGAGAAGATCGTGATCGACGCGACGACCTCGACGAGCGTCAAGCCGAAGGTGTGCGAAGAGACCCGAGCGCGCGACGAGGAGTGACTCACGGGGAAGCCTCCTCGTCGCTCGCCCCTTTCCCCAACTCCTCCCGTCCCGACCACTTTTTTGAGAGGGAATAGACGGCTGCCCCACCTAGCCGCTCGTAGACACTCGCACCCGGCGTCGATCGGGTCGCGGTCTCGAATTCTCGTACGCGCGAAGGCTCGCGCGGCTCGATCTCGAGGTGTGCCCAGTTACGCTCTCGGAACGACCGCCCGCGAGGGAGTTTCGCAGAGTTCTCCCCGACGGAGACATCCCGAGCTCGAATCGAGGCTCGCGGACCGTCGGGCGGACTCGCGCCCTCGGCTGGCTCGACCAGGAAAGGCGTTCGCGCCGGCGACGTCAGACCCGATCCACACGCGAGAATCGCGAGTAGAGAAAGCCCAGCCGCGCCGAGGATGGCGCCTTTTCGTCGGAATCGCGAAACGAACTAACGCTCGACGATCCGTCGGATCCACAGAACTACCAGAGAAAACATGGCACACGTCGGCCAGAAGGCACCGAAAGTGTGCGTCGGAGAGATCAACCTTAGGGCTGGCGGAGTTCGCGTCAACCCGACCACGGCGGGCGAATCATCAGAATTGCGAAGTTTTCGCGAAAGGCGCGCCGGTTCGTCACAGATCGGGCCTGCGCGTGTACAGGAAGCGACGGGAGAGCTGCCGCCCCACGGTGAGGTCCGGTGCTCTAGTCCCTTCAAGATACGAGGAGCTGACCATGCCCCGCGCTCAGAGAGTCGCCCTCCTCGCGCTCGCGATCATCGCGAGCCTCCTCCTCCACCCGAACGCGTCACGACCTCGACGCTGTTCCGCTGGGCCTCGATCTCGAAGTGCGTCACGGGAGTCGTCGCGATGCAGCTCGTCGCGATGCAGCTCGTCGCGATGCAGCTCGTCGAGAAGGGTCGGCTCGATCTGAATGAGGACATCCAGAAGTACCTCCGCTTCCCGAACAAGGGACACAAGATCACGACGCACCAGCTTCTCGCGAACCAGGGCGGCTTTCCGAACGACACGCAGATGACGGAGAAGTATCCCCGCTGGGCACCGAACAGCGTCGCGTATCCGGCGAATCGCCGCTGGAACGCTTCGCGCGCCCTCGACGTCTTCAAAGCGGCCCCGCTCGTACGAGCTCCGGGGTCGGACTACAACTACTCGACCTTCGGCTTCATCGTCGCAGGCGCCGTGCTCGACGCCGTCGGACGCAAGACCGAGCGCATAGGGTACGAGGACCTCGTGATGAAACGCGTTGCCGAACCTCTCGGCATGAAGTCGTTCCAGCCCGACTACACCTTCCGCAAGATTCCGAACAAGGCCGTCGGCTACACGATCGAGAAGAAGACCGGTCTCGTGGTCCCGGCCCCGGACCAGGTGCTCGACATCACTTGGAAGCTTCCCGGCGGTGGCTTCGTCTCGGACATCAGAGACCTGACGCGCTTCGGCAAAGGCCTCGTCAACGGGTCGCTCGTCTCCCGCGCCTCGAGTCGCCGCATGTGGACGCGTCATCGCACGAGCTCGGGCGAGGTCGAACGGTACGGCTACGGCTTCTTCGTCTCGCGCAAGAGCCCGCGGCGCATCTCGCATTCGGGAGGTCAGCCCGGGATCCACACGAAGCTCGTGATGTACCCCGACAAGAAGGTCGCCGTCGCCATCCTGACGAACGCCAGCTGGTCGAACACCGACAAGATCGCCAACCGCGTCCTCAACCAGCTCCGCATCCCGGAACTGAGCTTCTCGGACAAGCCGACACCTCCGGGCTCCGGACCGAAGAATCACCTCGCGAAGGCGAAGCGCGACGCGCGCAAGACGGCAGAGAAGGTCCGCAAGGGCGCCGAGAACGTGCGCAAGAAAGCTCGCGACGCCGGCAAGAGGACGAAGAAGTCCGCGACGAGCGCCGCCAAGAAAGCGAAGAAGGCGAAGAAGGCGGCGGAAGACGCTGCCAAGAAGGCGAAGAAAGCGAAGAAGGCCAAGAAGGCCAAGAAGGCGAAGAAAGCGAAGAAGGCCAAGAAGGCCGCCGGCGGCATCTTCGGCGGTTGATCAACTCGCCAAGAGATCGCGATAGAGACGCCCGAAGATGTACGCGCCGAGCTCGAGCCCCTGCTCGATCGCGGCGCGCCCCAACGGCGTACACCAAAAACGCGACACCAC
>CAYZGY010000282.1:3968-6807 GCA_964478085.1 uncultured Planctomycetia bacterium | reverse complement strand
GGCGAAGAACTCGCTCGCGTGCCGCTTGTCGATCTCGGCATGGAGGCTGTAGTGGACGAGCTCGTCGTCACGCGACCACCCACGCTCGACACACGCTTTGCCGATCGCTGCCGAGATGTCCGCGAAGGCGTACTCGATGATTCCCATGCACGCGACGGCCATGTCGAGGTCGCCCGATCCGCACGCGCCGTCGAGGGCCGCATTGAACGCGGCAACCGCCGGTCCGCACGTGCACTCGACTCCGGGATTCGCTCGTGCACCGATGAGCTCGAGGAAGCGTGAAGCAGATCGAGGCGCATCCGCGGGGGTGGCAGGCGATAGATTATCGCGGCCATCGGCCGCGCGAAGTGCAGAACCGCGAAGTAGAACTGCTCCTGCGAGGATCGGAAGTCTTCCGGGCTCATCGATCCGTCCGCGAGAGCTGCGAGGTAGTCGTTTCGCAGGACGCCGACGCGCTCGATCACGCGGTCGGCCGCCAGGACGATCTCGTCAACCGCGTTCGTCGTCGAGTCGGAGTTGATACCGTTCGTGTGAGTGTCGGTGTTCATCATCAGATTTCTGCCGTGTTGATCGCCCAGGGTGATTCGGAAGAGACACGAACCGCGAAGACGTCTGCCGAAGCGACACCGACGCCGTCGAGCGATTCGAGATCGAGCCGGCCGGAAGCCGAGTCGGGCGGGCTGACGAAGAGCGAGTCGAAGCCGAGCTCCGCGGCTCGCTCACGGGTCGCGTCGATGAGTGCGCGAGCGCCCTCGCTCGAGCGAGCCGAGAAGGAAGAGAGATGCGCCGAGAGAATCTCTCGGCCGCCCGTGAGCAGAAGACGCTTGGCGTTGCGCGTGTCCTCGAGAAGTCCGCACGCGCTGCCGTCGACGGCACGGAACGCCTCGCCCTCGACCGTGGACCGATCTCCACGCGTCCCCCCACGTGGAACCCATGACCCGCGGGTGAGCTCGGAGAAGGCGTCGGCCAGAGCGTCGATCGAGACCCGTTCGACCTCGACCGTCCCGCGGGAAACGGACCCTTTCGCCGCGAGGCGAGTCGGCACGCTCAAGATCGAAATCTCCGCGACACGACGAAACGCGGGCATACCGAGCCGCCCCGAGTAGTTCGCCGGAGTTCGCTCGCTACCGCGCATGACGACCCCGTACGCCGCCGTGACACGAGGCCGGAGGCGTAACGCCCACGCGTGAGCGGCGTCGAAGACCTTGAGGAGCGCCCAACCTCGCCGAATCCCCGGCGATGCCTTGAGATCGCAGAGGTAGACGGCGTGGATCTTGTGCCCCTGGGGCGAGACGAGCTCGCGCGGCACGAGACTCAGTGTCGCGTAGACTCGCTCGGCGCGCTTGTCCGTCACGACGAACGTCACACTGTCACCCATCGCACGAAAGAAGCGCGTGTAGTCCTCGCCATGCGAGATGTGGAAGCGTTCCTCGTCGCCGAGAGGGTAGGTGAACGACTCCTCGAAATCGGAGAGGGCTGCCGCGAGAGCGTGCGGCGGGGCTTCGTAGAGCTCGTGGACGATCACGCCACCCTCCCGATGTGGATCGCGCGGTAGAAGAAGCTCCGATCTCGTCCTCGCGAGCGTTCCGACGCGTCGACGTCCCACGCGAATCCGCTCTCGAGCGAGCGAACGTCGAGAGCGGAGTTGAGCTGGCGCAGGATCACTCGCCCTCCGGGTCGCAGCGCTCGACGGGCAGCCTCGAGAGTCGCGATCGCGTCTTCGGGAGTGAGCCAGTCGAGGATGTTCGAGAGGTGCACGATGTCGAACTCTTGCGCGCCGGAATCCTCGAGCGCGTCGCGCATGCGCGACTCGGAAAACTCGACGGAGGCGAGCGGCGCCGCGCGTGGAAGCGAAAGCCACGGAGCCCCTTCGACGGAGCCGCCGAAGCTCGGATACTCTCCGAGAACGACTTGCCACAGAAACGCGTCCTCCCTCGCGAGGTGCTCTCGGAGCGCGACGCGAGTACTTTCGATGAAGTGGTCGAAGAACTCCTGCCGTCGATTGGCGGTCGCTTCGCTGCCGAAGACCGCGACGAGTCGATCGAGACGCATCACCTCTCTCCAGGCAGCGTCGAGCGACTCGAGCGCATCTCCCACGTCGGAATCACCTTCGACGAGCGCCGTTTGCTGCGACATCGTCTCGGCGCTGAGCAGCCTCTCGAGTGCGGAACGATCCTTCGCGACTCGGTTCTGAAGCTCGCGAAAGAGAATCTCGTAGCGCCCGACGTAGTCGGGCCCGAGCTCCGCCAGGAGGTCCAGCGGGCCGAGGAGCGGGAGATCGACTCCCGCAGCCTCCGCGAGACTCGTGAGGCGATCGCGACGCAGGTCTGACGGCATCGCGACCTTCCCGAAAGCCGCGTGTCCGAGGAGCCCGAGCCTCTCGGTCGGATCACACGCGCCGAGCAGATGGAGCTTGAGACGCGAGAGCTCGAGCTGCGCCCGATTCGCGTCGACGAGGAGCAAGTGGCCCGCGCGCGGATCTCGATCGCTTCCCGCCAAGAACGCGGCCGTGCAACCGCCGGACGCGATCATGGCGAGGCGGGGCCGCTCACCACTCTCGCGAACGAGCTCGAGGTCGAGCTCCGGATCCTCGCGCACCTGAGCGAAGTAAACGGGGAGAGAGCGGGCCTCGTCGACCCAAGCGCTCGACGCTTCCTGGAGGACTTGCTGCTCGCTCACGACTTTACCTCCCGCGATTCGGCCCGCACCCGGCCCTGCACCGTGCCGATCGGGCTGCGACGGATGCTCGCGATGACGAAGTCCCTGACGAACTCGAAGTACGAGCCGATGAGCGGCGCACCGTTCGAGCGCAAATCACGCTCGAGCGCGTCGTGAACCT
>CAYZGY010000282.1:0-3958 GCA_964478085.1 uncultured Planctomycetia bacterium | reverse complement strand
GGGGTAAAGGTGGTGCTCGAGGTGATAGTTCTCGTTGCACATGAAGAACGCGACGACACGGTTCGCCAGGATCGTTCGAGTCCCGCGCACCGCGTCGGTCTCGTGCTCGAGCAGCGTGTGCTGACTCATTCCACGAATGTTGATCATCGTGTTGATGAAGATCATCGGAATCAGCCAAGCGTGAAGAAGAACACCCCACGAGATCGGTGACGCGATGACGAGAGCGACGAGCGCGACGAGGATCACGAGCTCGAGAACGATCCACGCGCGGTCGAGGAAAAGGCCCTGGCGGTAGCCGAGGATCGGAATCATCACGAGGTACGCCGGGTACCCGATGATCAGACGCCCCCAGTGCATCGCGAAGACGAGCCAGGACCACGACGTGTAGTTCTTGTAGTGATCCGGGTCTCCCTCGTGGCCCAGGTGGCGATGGTGGCGGAGATGGAGCACCTTGTACGCCGAGTAGTTCTGCAGGACCGGCATCGCGCACGCGATGCTGAGCCAGCGATTGACCGTCGGATTGCGCGAAAGGGCTCCGTGAACGCCTTCGTGAGTGAAGAGGCTGATGCCGTGAAGCGAAGCGGCTGCAAGCAGGTAAAGCGGTAGCGCCGCGAGGATCCACCAGGGCCCGAGGGCCGCCGCCTCATCGGCAAGAGCCAACCACACCGCACCGCTCGCCGCGACGAGGTACAGAAGGACGAACGCGACGAGTCGTCGCAACTGCCAGACATCGTGTCGGTGGAGATCTGCCGAAGTGTTCGCGTCGAGCTTCGGCCGAGCAGGGTTTGCCGTCTCAGTCATGATCACCTGGCGTCAGAAAGAGGGAGTTCGAGAGGGTCGATCAGCGAAGGAGCTGTTTCGCCACTTCGCTGAGGAGCTTGCCGCGGGAGTCGGAATCCACCAGATCGAGCTCGCGCGAAACGTTGACCATCGTGCCGATCCCGAGAATGGCCCACGCCGCGAGATCGGGAGAGATCGCCGAGGAAGCCTCGGACTCGGCAGGTCCGGACGACGCTTCGTGGTGTGCGACCACCCGATCTCGGACAAACTCGAAGAACTTGCGGTACGTCGCCGCGAGGGTCTCCCGAATGTCGGGATCCTCGAGCTCGCAGAGCCCCGCGAAGAGAAGCCGGTAGAGTCCGAGCTTACCGAGGTGCTCGGACTCGTAGTCGAGAAGTCCGAGTGCCCCACTCTGGCTTCCCGGGGACCCGCTCTCATTCCCGGAATGCTCAGCGAGGACGTCGAGCCAGATCTCCTCGGAGGAGTCGTAGACGTAGTCGAGCGCGGCTAAGAACATCGCCTTCTTGTCGTCCCACAAGCGGTAGAGGATGTTCTCGCGCACCCCGGCCCGCCGCGCGAGCTCCGCCGTCGTCGCCCCGCGATAGCCCAGCTCGGCGAACGCGGCCGTGATGATGGGGATCAGACGTTCTCGCTGCTCGTGGGTTTGGTTGGGGCGGGCCATGGGGAGATCGGGCTCTGGCTCGGGCTCGGGCCCTGGCTCGGGCTCTGGCTCGGGCCCTGAGTGTTGATTTGTTTTGTAAGTGATTACTCTAAGTAATAACTTCCAGCCTCGCAAGCGGATTTTCCGAGATTTCGGCGAGGGCCTGGATTCCCGTATGCTGATCGGCCTACCCCAATAAAAGTCATAGGACAGGAGGAGAAGATGCCCCGAGAGAACTCCCCGACGTCGAGCGCGCAGCGCGCGTCCCGACGTCGCTTTCTCCAAGCGAGCGGCGCTGGACTCGCCGCCTTCACGATCGCGTCGCCCGACCTACTCGGCGGCCCACGCACTGCGCCGAACGATCAGCTCGGCGTCGCGTTTGTCGGTGTCGGCGGTCGTGGCGGTGCGAACCTCGGCGGGCTGAGTCGCGGAGGAAACAACGTCGTCGCGCTCTGCGACGTCGACGATGCGCGCGCCGGTGGCGCGTACAAGCGCTTCCCGAAGGCGCAAAAGTTCAAGGACTTCCGCAAGATGTTCGACGCGGTCCACCAGTCGATCGACGCCGTCGCCGTCTCGACGCCGGACCACACCCACGCCGCCGCATGCATGGCTGCGCTCGAGCTCGAGAAGCACACCTACTGCGAGAAGCCGCTCGCGCACTCGGTTCACGAGGTACGCGCGCTCATGAAAGCCGCGAAAGAGGCCGGCGTCGTCACGCAGCTCGGCAATCAGGGGCACTCGTCCGACGCGATCCGCCGCACGGTCGAGTTCGTCCGCGACGGCGCGATCGGCGACGTCCACACGATCCACGCCTCGTGCAGCGCCGTTCACTGCCGCATCGGCGATCTCAAACGTCGAGGTGAGAAGCCGGCGATTCCGAAGGAGCTCGACTGGGACCTTTGGCTCGGTCCTGCGAAGGACCGCCCGTTCCATCCGATGTACATTCGCGGAGCGTGGCGCGCGTGGCGACCTTACGGCAACGGAACGATCGGTGACTGGGTCTGTCACGTCGTCGATCCGTCGTTCTGGGCGCTCGACCTCGGCTTGCCGAGCACGATCGAGCTCGTCCGCACGACCGAGTTCGACGCGGTCGCGCACAACGACACCTTCCCGGCGGGCGAGGTCATCCGCTTCGAGTTTCCCGCGAAGGGCAAGCGCAAGAAGGTGACGATGTACTGGTACAGCGGCTCGGAGCGCATCCCGCAGCCGAAGGAGTTCGACACGGGGCGTAAGCCTCCGCAGACCGGGGCCGTTCTCGTCGGGACGAAGGGCGTCATCCAGCACGGCTCGCACGGAGCCGGCGGCGTGATCATCCTCCCCGACGCGCTTCGCAAGGAGTACAAGGAGCCCGAGCGCACGATTCGCCGCGTCCCGGGCCACCACGGCGATTTCTTGCAGTCGATTCGCGAAGGTCACAAGGCCGGCTCGGACTTTGCCGAGTACGGCGGACCGCTCACCGAGATCGCGATGCTCGGAGTCATCGCGCAGAACTTCCCCGGCCAGAAGCTCGAGTGGGATGGCGCGGCAGGACGCTTCAAGAACAACGATGCGGCAACCGCGTTGATCAACCCACCCACACGCAAGGGCTTCTCGATTTAAGATCTACCCTATCGTTGCATAACATCGGCGGCGAGAAACCGCTTCGCTCGCCCGAGAGCACGTTTCGAGACGATTTGCTCGGAATCGGCCATCCTCACGTATTGTGAAATCTGTTTCGGTAGGCGCTCCTCGCCTCGAGCCGCCGTACCCGGCCGAAGCCAGGCAGGCCTACCGAAAATCGGCTCTGGAGCATCGGCGAGCTTCAGCGACGAAGAGCTCGAGCGAATCGGCCGCTTGGGCGCCGAATCGACTTCTTCAACGGACTGTTAACGTTCGCCCTTCCGCGGTGCGGCCCCCTTGACGATGTCGACCGTGGAAACGTGCTCGAGCAAATCGGGAAACCAGAGTCGAAGCAGCGTGTGCTTGTACGCCGCGAGCTCCGCACTCAGCCATTTTCGTTCAAGAGATCTGGCCTCGACCTCGTCGCGCAACTCCTGCTCGGCTTCGACGACGCGACCCGCAAGTCGCCCCCTCAACGTCGAATTCGCCGCTCCCGCGTAAAACTCCACGCGTGGCACTCCGCCGAGGACGTGCTCTTCCGTCGAGACTCGAACGAGATCTCCCGCGAGCTCGACGACACGATCCACCGAAGCATCGAGCCGGTCGAGAAGCGTGCCGACGTCAGCGGCACGAGCTGTACCGGCGTGCTGCTTGGCGCGGAGTCGGGCGGTGTCGCGGATCGTCGAGAGATCGATATCCCGGCTCTCTTCCTCTCCGCCGAAAGAGAGGGCGCGGTACGCCTCGAGAACCTTGCGAAGTGCCCGGTCGCCGCGCTCGAATCCATCGCTCTGAAGGAGATGCACCCGGACGCCACGCCGACGTACGGCGACACGCCGCTTCACGAAAGCGTCGAGCTCCGCACGCCACACCGAAGGGAGCGTCCGCCCCGAAGGGGAGTCGATCTTCTCGAGAATCTCT
>CAYZGY010000281.1:0-9196 GCA_964478085.1 uncultured Planctomycetia bacterium | reverse complement strand
GGGGTGGTGGGGGTGGGGGCCCGGCTGTGACAAGGTCTTCTCGGTCGACGGGGAGTGCGGCCAGATTCTGGCGCGTGTGATGGTCGGCGCGGTGCCGCGCGGCATCGCGCTCGAGCATTCGGGCGGCACGAAGCTCTCGCGTGCTTGGGTGCTCAACGCCGTCGCGAACACCGTTTCGGTCCTCGATCTCGGAGACCGGAAGGCTCCGAAGGTCGTCGCGACGATCACGCTCGAGGATCCGACACACGCAGCGATCAAGCGTGGGCGGATCGCGTTCAACACGGCACGCGCTTCGACGACGAAGACGTTTTCGTGCGCGAGCTGTCACCCGGACGGTCACACGGATCAGCTCCTCTGGGTGCTCAAGACGCCGATCGTCTCGGGCGGCAACCAGATCATGCCTCGCTCGACGATGCCGATTCGCGGCCTTCGCGACACCGCGCCGTATCACTGGGACGGTATTCCGGGTGATCCTTACGGCGGCAACAACAGCGCGAACATCCGCAAGTCGGTCGAGCCCAACAGTCGTCTCGACGATCCGACGAGCACGACGCGTCACCTCATCGACGGCGGGCTCGCCTCGACGATGGCGCTCGTCGGCGATGACGCGGTCAACCAAGAGGGGAAGGCCGGCGCGCTCACGGCTGCGGAGCGTGACGACATGGCCAAGTTTCTCCTCAACGTGCCGTACCCGCCCGCTCAGAAGCGCGCGTACACGAACGAGGTCTCGAAGCGCGCGCTCGAAGGGTTCAAGCTCTTCCACATCGATGGCGACCTCGACGGTAAGGCGCGTCCGAACGTCTGCGGCAACTGCCACCGCTTCCCGTTCCTCGTCAGCACGAACACGCCGGGCACGGGCATGGACGCTCCCACGTGGCGCGGGGCGAACGACCGATTCCTGATCCTGCCGCAAGGACGACTCAACATCATCGCGTTCGACTTTTACCGCCGCGTCGCTGAGAAAGGCATCCCGGAGCGCGCCGTCTGGCAGTTCTCGTGGGGTGGTCGCGATCGCTTCGATCCTGTCTGGGACATGGTGCTCGAAGGCAGCACGGGATACTCGGGCTCTTTCGCACGTCAGGTGACGCTCAGTCGCGAGACCGCAGACGACGAGCTGACGCGAGACCTTCTCGACGCGCTCGAGCTCTCGGCGAGTGAGGGGGCTGTCGTCCTCGAGACAGACGGTGCGTTCCTCCTCGGCGGGACCTCGGAAGCCGCGTCGCTCCAGTACGATCCGAGCGATCGTGGCGGAGTCTTCGTCGACAAGGACGCCCGGCGCAAGGCGTACTCGGCGAGCGAGCTCCTGAAGCTCGCTGATGACGGGAAGTTCGTCGGCACGATCACGGCTCGACACGGACGCAAGGCCACCTACGACAACCCGCAACCCGGCATCTGGACGTTGAGCGCGATCGAGCGCCAGAGCGGACGGCAGGAGTTCCCGATCCTCTTCGACAGGAATCGCGAGATGACGATCCACGGTCGCCACATCGACGACGGTGCGCGCGTCTTTGTCGACGGGCGTCGCGTCTTCGCGGTCGTCAGTCGCGGGGAGGGCGAGCGCCTCCATATCAAGCTGCCGACGCTTCCCGCGAAAGGTCTGCACTTGCTCCAGCTGCAGAACGCGGACGGGATGTTCTCGAACGACTTCATCTTTCACGTGGTCGAGGATGCGGAGGCCGCCCTGGAGTACAAGCGAAGGCAAGACCGAGCGCAGCAGGACATGCGGGGGGGGTTGGCGGACGGGATTGGCGAAGGCGATCTCGACATGAGGCGCGCGCTCTTCCGACGCCGCGCCTCGCGTCACGATCGTCACCCACGAACGGGCGCGCGACCGCTCAGCGACGCCGCATTTCACGGCCACGTCGAGGTCGTCAAGCTCCTCTTCCGTCGTGGTACGCGTCCGAACGAGACGAACCGAGACGGCAACTCGCCGCTCCACATCGCCGCCTTCCTCGGACGATTCGACATCGTCGAGCTGCTCCTCGAGCGCGGCGCTTCGGTCGCGCTGAAGAACCGCAGTGGCGACACGCCGATCGACTCGGTCACGGGGGAGTGGGACGACGGGCTAAAGCGGTTTTACGAGAGTCTCAATCGCTCGGCTGCGAACAAGGTCGACGTCGAGACGATGAAGGAGACTCGCGCGAAGATGGCGAAGCTCCTGCGCGAGCACCAGGAGAAGTCTCGGAAGAAGGACGACGGCGACGCGAAGTCGGAAAAGAAAGCGAAAGAGAAGTAAGGAGCGTCAGAGTTCGCACGCGCCGAGATCTTCGCAGGAGAGGTCGCCCGGGCTCGGATCGACTCCGCAGTCGCGATGGCCCGGTGGCGGCGCGTCGAGTCCTTCGAGGAAGAGCCCGTTCAAGATGAAGACGCCGTCTGAGAGGTCGGTCGTCGCGTCGTCTCGGCGAAACGTCGCGGACGCGAAGCAGAAACCGATGACGAGCACTGAGAGCGGTCGATTTCGGCTGATGGCTCGCATGTATTCAGTCTCGACGATTCGACGCGAAGGCCCAAGCGAACTCCGCCAGCTCGTGGTAGGATCCTCGCTCGTAACCCCCCTCGCTTCGTCAGAATCACAGTCGATTCGTATGAGCTCGCGACCTCCGTCCTTCGACAATTTCCGCCCGCATCCCTGCACGGTCTCGACGTCGGTCCGGCCGCACCGTCGACCGTCTCTGCGTACATCGAGATCACGCCGTTCGACCTCGTGAAGTACGAGATCGACAAGACCTCGGGCTATCTCCGCGTCGACCGCCCACACCGGACCTCGTCGTTGCCGCCGAGTCTCTACGGCTTCGTCCCGCAGACGTACTGTGGCCGGCGAGTCGGTGCACTGATGGATGGAGCGACCGACGGCGACGGCGACCCGCTCGACATTTGCGTCCTCAGCGGGCGGCCGATCACACGCGCGGAAGTCATCCTCAACGCGCGCGTCGTCGGCATCCCGATGCTCGATCAGGGTGAGGCGGACGACAAGATCCTCGCGGTGCTCGAGAATGAACCGATGTGGGAGCGGGTCACCGATCTCGTCAACTTTCCGACGACGATGCTCCAGCAGCTCTGCCACTACTTCTCGACGTACCAGGCCGTGCCGGGCGAGGAGTCGAACGTCTCCGTCGGCGATCCGTACGATCGCCACGAGGCCGAGGGAGTCATGCAGGCGGCCATCGACGACTACAACGAGCGCTTCCGCGTCGAGACTCCCTGAGGTGTTTGTCAGTCGCGCTGGCCGCCGCCGATGAGTCCGAGCCGAAAGGCCCAGTAGAGAAGCGTCAAGAGTGACGTGACGAAGGCGGCGACGTACGTCAGCGCGGCCGCGTTGAGCACCTTGCGCGCTCCGGCGAGCTCCTCGGACGTCGCGTAGCCGCCGCGGTCGAGCGCGATGAGCGCACGCCGACTCGCGTCGAACTCGACGGGCAGGGTGACGAGGGTGAAGAGCGTCGTCGCTCCGAAGAGGAGCACGCCGGCGATCGCGAGCGTGTGCCCCGCAGCCGTCGCGACTCCACCGAGCACCGCGGCCAAGATCAGGACGATCATCGACAGACCGCTGCCGAGGTTCGCGACCGGCACCCATGCCGAGCGGAATTTGAGCGGGGCGTAACCCTTCGCGTGCTGAATCGCATGTCCGACCTCGTGCGCGGCGACACCGAACGCGGAGAAGCTAGAGCTACCGTAGACCGAATCGCTCAGACGCAGCGTCTTGTTCCTCGGGTCGTAGTGGTCAGTGAGCGTGCCGCCGATCGGTTCGACCTCGACGTCGCGAATGCCGTTGTCGCGCAGGATCGCGCGCGCGATGTCCGCGCCCGTGAACCCCGATCGGGTGGTGAACTGCGAAAACTTGGCGAAGGTCGCCTTGACGCGGAACGACGCCCAGAGACTCAGCACGACTCCGGCACCGATCAGCAGCCAGTAGAGCGGATCGAAAATCATATTCGTTCTCCGTATTCGAGAGCTTTCGGGGATACGGATATCGCAAAGTTCGGGCCAATCGTCAGCGATTGTCCTAAGTCGCGTCGCGTCGTCGCAAGTTCGTGTTTTCGGAAGAAATCGCCCTGCCGATTCGGCGGTCGAGCCAGCTCGACGCTGTCACTGTGACGAATCTTCGTCGTTTCGTGCTCGTCTGGAATTCGGCTAACAGCCCGTTGAAGTAGTCGAATCGTCTCGCTTGACCACTCCAAGCACTTCTTCAACAGGCTGCTAATATGCGCGCAAGACTCTCCCTCCTCGAACGACTGAGACCTGGGGCCTGAATGAACCTCCTTCGCCGACATGTTCTCCTCGTCGCTCTCTTTGCGGCGATTGGCTCGGTTGTCTTTGAGGACTCGCTCCATGCGCTCGATCGCGCGGATCTGCTTCTCGAGGCGTTCTTGCTCGTTCGGTCGATCAGCTGCCATCGTCTTCGGGCCACGAGTTGGCGACCTCGTCGTGGAGGAGGAGCGCGCTGTGCCGGCGTCGTTGGATTGTGCGCACCGAGACGCCGAGCAGGGCCGCCGCTTCCTTCTGCGTCAGCCCTTCGAAGTAGAGAAGGTCGATCGCTTCTCGTTCGTTCTCGGGAAGCTCACCGATCTTCTCGTGCAGCTCGCACCAGCTCGCGATCGTGTTCGGGGAGTGCGACGGATCGACCGGGGAGAGCTCTGCGTGGTGGGTCGACTCCCGCGCGAGCTGGCTCTCGTGGTGAGCGCCGAGACCCGCCGGGCCGAAGTGCTTGCGCACGAGGTCGATGAGCTCGCGACGAATCTGCAACGCCGAGAGCGCGAGGAAGTGGCGCGGCGACTCGACCTTCAACGTCTCGAGGGCACGCATGAGCCGAACGAGCGAGCTTTGCAGGACGTCGCCCGTCTCGACCCAGCGCCGTAAGGCCGGGTAGTCGCGTAGCATTTGGCGCGCTAGCGACTCGAGGCGACGGGAGCTGTGGCGTATGAGCACCGTCAATGCGGAGTCGTCTCCTTGGCTCCACCGCAGGATCAAGTCGTGCAGTGCGCCCGAATCCGCTCCTCGCTCTGTCGCCTCTTATCGTCGAGATCCCGAGGCTGTCGAGACGAGGCCGGAGAAGACCGCGGTGCTCTCGACGACGGGTGGCCTGCTCGGAGTCGTGTTTGGCATCGCGGTCCCTTTTTTCGTCTCTGAGGCGAGCGAGATCGAGACGGCGCTCAGCCTCTGGTCGATCGTGCTCGCCTTCGGCATCGCCGTGAGCATCGCCGTGAGCATCGGTGTCGTCTTCGGTGTCTACCCCGCGCGACGTGCGGCGGTGCTCGATCCGATCGACGCGCTCATCGGCGAGGCGATCGGCAGCATCTTGAACGGCCGTCGCGAGCGCGCCGAGTCTCTGAAGTTCTTCCCGGGATCGAAGATCGACAACCTCGTGGACGATCCACAGAAGCTAGCGGTGGCCGACTTCCGCGCCATCAGTATCTCGAACCGTGGTTGGTCGGGCTTCACCCCGACGAGGACGCGGCGAGAAAGGCTGTCGCGAAGGTCAGTGACGAGGATCTTCGTGCCGTCCTCCCGCAGATCCGAATCGACAAGGCGGCGCTCCAGGGCTTTGCGCGGTTCTTTTACCAAGAGCGTTACTACCGCAAGCTGACTCCCGCGCAGCAAGAGGAGTGGGGCGCGCGTCTCCTTGCGCTCGTCTTCGGAACGCGGCGACACGGAGACCTCTCGACCGCACTGTGACTGTCGTCGAAGATCGAGAGGGAGGCGGTGAGCGATCGCCTTCGGGAGATCTGGACGGGAAAGCTCGCTCTCGCATTCGCCGGTCAGCCCGAGCGACTCGACGATCGTCGAGTCGAGATCGCCTCGGGCACGATCGGCTTCGCGGCGATCGAGAGATTCAACGAAGCGTACGGACTCGATGTGCTCGTCGCTGCCGGCTTCGACCATCGCTGGGGGCGCGTTCGTGAGGAAGCCGTTCTTGCGTTCCAGCGCATGAGAACTCAGTTCTCGCTCTCGTCGTCCACTTTCTTCTTGTTATTCTTCACGCCCTTTTTCCTGTTCTTTTTCTTGGCGTTTTTCTTACTGCGCTGCCCCTTGCCCTTGTTGCCTTTTTCGATCTTCGTACCCGTGACGCCGGCTGACCCCGCGGACGAGATGAGCTCGCCCGTGAGCTTTCCACTCTCGACCTTCCCCTCGAACTTGAGGACGAGCGTCAGATCGCCGAAGCTCGCCTCGGTCTCGAACGAGATCTTGCTGCCGTCGAGGCTCGCGCTCAGCACGGCATCGCGCTTCACGCTCGTGTCCGCGCGATCGACCTTCAGCTCGATCGGAACTCCGCCGATCCAGCCGCTCAGGTCTCCCCGAATCGTCATGCGCTGCTTGCGCGGCGTGCCGTCGAAGTCGAGCGCGAGGTCCCAGTCGCCGACGATCGCAGAGCCGACGCGCATCGCGTCGATTTGGATCGGGCCGCGGTCCGACTCGACCTTTCCGCTGAGGATACCGTCACGCGGACGCATGCGACCCTTGTAGCCTTTGCCGTCGAGAGTGAAGGTCACGTCACCCTTCTTGACGGCGAAGTCGTTGATCGTCTGGTTCGTTCCGGCCTTGTGGTTCCTCCAGCTCGCTTCGAACTGGCCCCGAGTCAAGGGGCGCACGATGAGCTCCGAGTTGAGTCCGTTATCGGAGAAGCCCATCGCCCAGTTTCCGACGACCGACGAATGGCGCTTGGCTCGCTTGCCGCTGACGTCGAATTCCTGCTCGCCGTCCGAGAGCGTTCCCGAGATTTTCGCGCGCTCGGTCTTGCCGTCGAACTTCCACGTCTTGCCGTCGTCGCTCGGGTTGTGGAGCGCGAGCGTGAACGCGAGCTTACCGTCCGCGCTGTCGAGATTCTCGATCGTCGCCGAGCCGAAGATCGTCGACCACGTGCCGGCGAGCCCGTTCGTCCCTGCGCGCTCGCCCTTTCCCGCCCGCCCAATCGCGATGAGAGCCGGAATCGAGTTTCCGTTGAAGTCGACCGTCAGCTCCCAGTGGCCTTGGGCGGGATTCCGCTTTCTCTTCGTCTGGGCTGTCTTCTCTTGGCCCGCTTCGGTGCTGTCCGCGACCAGGGGCGGCGAGACGAAAGCGATCGTCGCGACGAGCGCGAGGGCCGTGATCCACGGGGAGGACTTCGAGGGGCGAGGGAAGGTCATGTCGCGTCTCCTGGATTCGAGGTCGTTGCGGCGTTTCTCGCCTCCAAGGTAGTCGCTCGCCAGGACCGAGGCACTACCGCAATCCGTCGTTTTTTGTGACCCGAAGACGCCGATGGGAAACAGGCTCCGGACCGACGCCTGGGAAACGTCGACACCGGAGCCTGTTCGGGTCCACGCGGTCTTGTCGGCTATCAGACCGAGATCACGTGCCGTCGAATCCGCACGTGAAATCATCCTCGGTCGGGTCGGGGCCGTGGTCGGGGTACGGAGTGACGAGCGGGTCGGCGCCCAGGAAGAGCATCTCGAGCGTCCTCACGGCATCCGAGACGTCGATCTTGCCGTCGTCGGTCGCGTCGGCCGCGTCGAGGCAGGGCGGCGGTGGACCGCCGAGAAAGAGAAACTCGAGAGTGTAAACCGAGTCGCTGAGGTCGACGTTGTCCGAGCCGTTGACGTCGCCGCGGACGAACTCGATACGTCTCCGATGATCTCGAGGAGGCCGTTGATGAGAAACATCGACGGCTCTTCTTCGGGTCGGCAGACTGCGAGCGGCTCGTGATCGCGGACCGTACGGAGCAGGAGCTCGTTCTCAGCGACATCGACGCAGACGACGTATCCGCTTCGCGATTCGCAGGACGCGTCGCGCTTCGAGGACAGGCGACCGGTCTCGCGCGCTCGACGACGAGCGATCTCGTCTACGTCGCGGGGTGTGCGCGCAGGAGTTCACGAGTCCGCTCCGGCGGGGTTCCGCTTCCTCGGGGCGCCGGTGAGCCCGAAGCGCGTCGCTCGACGAAGTTCGTCACACCACGACTGGTCGAGCTCTACCGCATGGGGCCGTTTCTGCACGACGGTCGTGCCCCGACGCCCGAGAGCACCTGGACCGATCACGACCCCGACGGAAAGCACGGCCGTGCTCGAAAGATCGACGAGGACGAGCTCGACGATCTGGTCGAGCTCGACGATCTGGTCGAGCATCTGCGTTCCCTCTGAGCTACGCGCCGTAGATCAGCTCGAAGTCGTCCCAGTAGTCGGCGTAGGTCTTCGAGACGCACTCGGGATCGGCGATCTCGCAACCGGGCACCTTGGAGGCGAGCACGGAGAGCGACATCGCCATGCGATGGTCCTCGTAGGTGTCGAACACCGCGGGGCGAAGCTCTCGCGCGGGCTCGATCGTCATCGACTCCTTCGTCGTCTCGACGTCGACGCCGCACTTGCGCAGCTCGGTCGCGGGGCATTCGAGCCGATCGCACTCCTTGAGCGGCAAAGTCTTGAGGCCCGTGATGTGCGTGGCCGTCGGAAGGAACGGCGCCATCGCGAAGAGCGTCTGCGCGGCGTCGGGCATGTTCGACATATCGACTTCGCCGATCGACTGTAATTCGTCCGGACCTTCGATGCGGACACTCGCCTCGCTTCGCTCGACACGGGCTCCCATGCGTTCGCAAAGCGCGATGAAGCGGTAGTCGCCTTGGATCGTCGACTCGCCGAGGTTCTCGAGAGTCACGGAGGAGCCATGCAGCGTCGCGAGCGCGGCGAAGTAGGTCGCGGCGGACGCGTCACCCTCGATGTCGAACTCGCCCCCGGTGTACTCGGCCGGCGCCACGTGCGCCGTGTCGTCGTCGGGCGTCTCGACTGTCACGCCGCGCTTCGCCATCTCCTTCGCTGTAACGCGGACGTACGAAGCGCTGTTCTTCTCCCCGACGAGACGAAGCGTCAGGCCGTTCGGCGTCACGGGAGCGATGAGGAGAAGCGCCGAGAGGTACTGGCTCGACGTGCCGGTCTTGACCGTCGCGGACGAACCGAGCTCCGCCGGACCTCGGACGCTGACGGGGAGGAAGCTCCCCTCGACGGCTTCCGTCGTGCATCCAAGCTCGGCGAGCGCCTCGAGCAGATCGGCGTTCGGACGCTCGTTGATCTTCCCCTTTCCCGTGAACCACGTCGTGTTCTGCCGCAAGGCAGCGTGTGCGATGAGAAACCGCATCGTCACACCGCTCATGTCGAAGAAGATGTCGGCGTCCGCATCGAACGGAGAAGCCGGAGGCGTGACCGTCGCTCGCTTGCCGTCACGCTCGAGCTCGACTCCG
>CAYZGY010000280.1:0-9197 GCA_964478085.1 uncultured Planctomycetia bacterium | reverse complement strand
CATCGGCAGCCTGATCGACGAGCGCGGGGACTGTGACTACCAGCTCGCTGAAGACGGCGCCGAGGCGCTCGCGATGCTCGCGAGTTGGCCGGCCGATGTGTTGGTCACCGATCTGAAGATGCCGAAGCTCGGCGGCGAGAAGTTGGCGGCTCGTGCTCTCGAGCTGTACCCGGACCTTACCATTCTCGTCGAGACCGGCTTTCCGAGCATCGATGGCGCGGTCCGTCTGATGCGTCACGGTGTCTACGACTTCATCCAGAAGCCGTTCTCGATCGACGCGATCGAGGCACGCCTCGACAGTGCCGTTCAGAACTCGAGGCGGTGTCGTGCTCGCAGGCGAGTCGACGCGACGATCGATTCGCTGATGGAGGCGCTCGGCCGCAAGGATGAGTACCTGCGAGAACATGGAAAGCGCGTCGCGAGCTTCTGCACTCTCCTCGCTCAGGACCTGGGTCTCAGCCACGACGACGTTCGTGCGGTCGCTTGGATGGGACTCGTGCACGACGTCGGAAAGATCGGAATTCCCGAGTCGGTCCTCTGTAAGCCGTCCGGCTTGACGAAGGAGGAGTTCGACCTGATCCGTGAGCACCCGATTCACTCGGCCGAGATCATTCGCCCCTTGCTCGACATCACGGGCTGGCCCCGCGCGTACGAGGCCGTCTTGCATCACCACGAGCGCATCGACGGGCTCGGCTATCCGGATGGTCTGCAGGGAGACTACATTCCGCTCGAGTCGCGCATCATCGCTGTCTGTGATACGTACGATGCGATGGCGAGTCAGCGCCCCTACCAGGAGGCGCTCCCCGAAAACCTCGTGAGAGAGAACATCGAGCAGGCACGTGGCACGCAGCTCGACGCCGAGATCGCCACGGTCTTCCTCGAGAACCTCGACCGGTACAAGAAGCATGCCGTCATCAGCCGCTGAAAGAACCGAAGTGCCCGTGGAAGGTGTGCGCGCTCCCGACGGACGCGTTCGACGCGAGGAGATCCTCGTCGTCGTTCGTGATCCCGAGACGCGCATCTTTCTCGAGAAGACGTTCTTCGTCGGCAGTCTGCCTTGTGCGCGCGTCGGGTCGACCGAAGAGGCGCGTCAGTGCGCGCGGGACACCTGCTACTCGGGGGTGCTCGTCAGTATCGAGTCGGTTGACTCTGTCGAGCTGATCGAATGCCTTCACTCCGAGGATCCCGGGCTTCCGATCGCCGCGCTCGCGAGCTCGGCGACGCCCGAGCTCGTGCGCGACGTGATGTGTTCGGGCGCGAAGGATTTCCTCTTCGGGAGCTTCAAGAGCAAGCAGCTCATCGCACGGCTCGAGAAGCTGCTCAGCGAGACGCGCTCGAGCGCCGCTCCGGCGTCGGGGCCGATGCCCACACCACGAGCCGCGCCGCCCGTCTCCTCGAACGAGAGTGGTGAGGAGCCGCCAGCGTCGACAGCGATCATCTCCAGCAACGACAAGACCGAACGGGTCCTCGAGATCGCTCGCAAGGTCGCTCCGACCGACTCGACCGTGCTGATCCAAGGCGAGAGCGGAACGGGAAAGGAGCTGCTCGCGCGGTACATCCACGAGAACAGCCACCGCGCCGATCGCGTCTTCGTCGACGTCAACTGCGGCGCGCTGCCGGAGAACTTGCTCGAGAGTCAGCTCTTCGGTCACGAGAAGGGATCCTTCACGGGCGCGAGTCAGCGTCAGCTCGGTCTCTTCGAGGTCGCGAACGGTGGCACGATCTTCCTCGACGAGATCGGCGAGATGGGGCTCGACATGCAGGTGAAGATCCTGCGTGTTCTTCAGGCGCGAGAGTTCCGTCGCATCGGCGGTAGCGGCGTCGTCAAAGTCGACGTTCGCGTCATCGCGGCGACGAACCGCGAGCTCAAGGAGGAGGTCGAGAACGGACGCTTCCGCACCGACCTCTACTACCGTCTCAACGTCATCAACCTCGAGCTTCCGCCCCTGCGCGAGAGGCGCGAGGACATCCCGCCGCTCGTCGAGTACTTCTGCGATCAGTTCGCGAGCGCGAAGTCGCTCTCGGACAAGAGCTTCTCGCCGGAGGCCGTCGAGGCGATGAAGAAGTTCCGGTGGGAGGGGAACATCCGCGAGCTCGAGAACGCCGTCGAGCGTCTGATCCTGCTCTCCCACGGAGATCGGGTCGAGCGACCGGACGTCGAGGAGCACCTCGAGGAGCAAAAGGTCGACGTCGAGCTCGACTCGGAGTTCGCGCCGACGCTGACGCTCGACGAGATGAAGAAGCTCCACGTCTCGCGCGTCTTGAAGCAGAACGCGGGAAACAAGATGAAGTCCGCTCGCATGCTCAAGATCAACGTCAAGACGCTCTACAACCTGATCAAGAGCCTCGAGATCGAGGTCCCCTGAGGCCTACTTCTTCGGCAGGCCGAGCTGGCGGTCGGACTTCGCGTCCACGTGGCAGCTCATGCAGTTCTCGACGAGGCCGACGGAGGTGACTTTCGATCCGTCCGCCGAGACCGTACCGTAGACCCAGCCGTGATCCGTGCCGGGCGTGCCTTCTCGGGTCTTGAACATGATGTAGAGGCCGTTCTTCTCACCAGCGCGATAGGCATCCTTGCCGTCGATGGCGTACGCGTGCGCGGGGTCGAGCGGCTCGTACCGCTCGTACGGATCTTCCTCATTCGTCGAACGTGCTCGATCTTGGAAGACGACAAGCTCCGCAGGATCGAGCTTGACGGGCTCCCACGCTTCTTTGACGAGAGTCTGTCCCCACGGAGCACGAATCGCCTCTTTCGCCCTCTTGTACCCCCAGACGTTCGATTGGTACTCCCAGGGTTTGCGGGCGTAGAGAAAGTAGAGCTTTCTGCCGTGCGTCGAGGACGATCGACTCGCGCTGAACGCGGCTTCCTCCTCCGGCGGACCGACCGGCACGATGCAGGAAATCGGAGACCAGTGCATCGTCTGATCGACGCGCTCGTACCGCTTGTACTCCTGGGCTATCTCGAGCAGGCGACTGGCGAAGATCTCGTTGGCGATCTCCGCGTTCTCGGGAGAGACGGTCACCTTGGTCGGGTGTGATCCGCCTTGGGTGGAGCATGCAGACAGAAGTGCCGTGGTGACGAGCAGGCTCGAGACGCGGATCGTGTTCTTAGCGTCAATCCGTGCGTGTCGCGATCGCGACGGCGAGCGCGCAGCCGCCGAGGTACTCCTCGACGTCCGCGTACTCGCGAATCGTGTGCGCGTTGTGTTGGCCGGCTCCGAAGGTGACGGTCGGGATTCCTTTCTCGTTGAGCCAGTTCGCGTCGAGGCCACCGTTGGCGATCACCGTGCCAGTAGGGAGGTTGATGCTCTCCGCCGCAGCCATCGCGTGTTCGACGGCCGGAGAGCCCTCCGACATCTCGAAAGATGGATAGTCGCGCTCGGCCTCGAAGACGACGCGGCCGCGTTCGCCGGCTCGGTTCTTGACGGATCGTGCAGCCTTCTCGAACGCCTTGCGGTAGACGTTCGTGATGCGATCGAGGAAGCTCGGATGGTGACTGCGCGACTCGCCCCGGATGAAGACATGGTCGGTGACTTGATTCGTCGCCTCGCCGCCTTGGATCACTCCGACGTTCGACGTGCCCGTTCGAATGAGCTTGCGGCTCGTCGTTCGATAGCGCTTCGTTCCCATCTGGTTGATCTTGCCGAAGAAGCCCTGCTCCGCGACGTCGGCGATGGCGCGGGAGGCGATGAGCGTCGCGGAGACGCCGTCTTCGGGATGCACGCCGGCGTGCGACGAGACACCGTAGACATCCGCCGTCCAGCGATCGGCACCGGTCGCGCCGATGACGAAGGTCGCGGGGGCGCCCGCATCGATGTTGAAGCCGAGCTTCGGTCTCGGCTTGCCGAGGTCCGAGAGCTTGATCTGTCGAGAGCCGCGCAGGCCGATCTCCTCACCGACGGTGAAGAGGAGCGTCAGCGGCGGGTGGGGAAGCTTCTTCGAGAGAAGCGTCTCGGCGAGCGTGATGAGGACGCCGACGGCCGTGCGGTTGTCCGCTCCGAGCGCCGTCTTCGCGTCGGACGAGACGATGCGATCGGGCAGCTTCTTGCGCGTGTCGGCCTTGCGACGGACCGGCTTCGCGCCACGGCAGAGCGGCACGGTGTCGAGGTGGCTCGAGAAGAGCAGTCGTGGGCCGAGCGCCGTGCCCGGAATCTCGACGATGAGGTTGCCGATCTCGAAAGGCTTTCCGCTGGCGCCGAGGCCCGTTCGCTTGTGCGCATCGTCGTGCCGTATCCACGAGGCTTTACAGCCGGCGTCTCGAAGCTTCTTCGTGACGGCGCGAGCGATCGCGGTCTCTTCTCCGCTCAGCCCTTCGATCTTGAGGATGTCGACCAGATGACGAAGGGCGCGTGAGCGTTGGATCATGGAAGAGAGAAGACGAGGTGTTTGGGACGGCCGTCGCGGGTGATCGTCAGCGAGACCTCTCCGCCGCCGTCGAGTTTGTCGAACAACGTCGTGGCGAGGTCATGGTAGCGACTCGTCGACTCGTCGTCTATCTCGAGACGCTCCCCATCGACGAGCTCGAGGATGTCGTTGGGGCGGAGGCCGACCGCTTTGCGCAGGAGCGAGTTGCCGGGCATGTGAGTGATCTGCATGCGTGTGTAGCCGTCTTTCGCGGCCGCGGCGATGTCCTTGCGGCCGATGTGCTTGAGCTCGCGCAGCCAGTTGACCTCCTTGCGCGCGTACTCGAAGGTGCGACGCTGGACCTGCATGTAAGAACGCTGCAAGGCGCCGCCGAGTCGGGGGCTGTTCTTCCGCAGCTTCTCGCGGAGCTTGACGTCCTCGGCCTGGATTTTCGAGCGCGACGTCGCTACGGCTTTCGCGCCGTCCTTTGCACCCTTCGCGCCCGCTTTCGAAGGCGGCCGATGCGGCTGAGACGACTCGATGGTCTCGGGGAGGAACTCGGGCGGGTCGGTGTCGGGCGTGCCGAGCCAGACGTAGAGTGTGCCGACCGAAAGGATCAGGAGTGCGCAGAAGCCGTGAGAGATTTTCTCGATCAGGTCGAGCATCGAATCGTGTGCTCCAGGAGGCGACAGATCTGGTCGTCAGCAGGCGGCGATTCGTCACCGATGCGACGGATCCGCCTGGAGAAGGGTACCCTCGCCCTGGGCGATTCGCAGCGAAAAGGCCGATAAATCAGCAGCGGCGCGACGCCTCAGGCCAAGTCATCATCCCTATCGGGTTCATCGGTGCTTTCGCCTGACGATTCCTGGATGACACGATTCCTGGATGACACGGGGGATCCCGATCGACAACGTCGTCACGATACCGATCGTTGCGGGGCCGTCCGCGAGGACGAAGCCTCTCTTGCAGCCCGCGAAGGTGACCGTGTAGGTCGCCGGGAGCGCTTCGCCCCGGATCTCTCCGGTCTCTCCGTCGAGTCCGGTCGGCACATCGATCGCGACGATGGAGTTACCACTACCGCGAGCCGCTCGGACCCAGGAGAGGTACGGATCGCCGAGGGGGCGCGAGAGCCCGGTTCCGAGAAGCGCGTCGACGATCGTCGCTCGTCGACGCCAATCGAGCGACGCGGGCGGGGTGTGAGGTGCGGGTGTGTGGAAGATCGGAACCTCGCACTTCTCGAGTACGGCGAGCTGGATCCCCGCATCGGAGGCGGAGTCGAGGCGATCGCGATCGAAGGCGAGCCAGACCTCGACCTCGATGCCGTCATTGTCGAGGTGACGCGCGATGACGTAGCCATCACCACCGTTGTTGCCGGGGCCGCAGAGAATGATGAACGGCGCCGGTATCTTGTCGGGCTCGATACGATGGATCGCGGCGATATACGCGGCGGCGCGCGCGCCCGCCGTCTCCATCAACGCGACACCGGGGAGGCCGAATTCCTCGATCGTGCGGCGATCCCACTCACGGATCGTCTGAGGGCTGTAGTGAGGCGGTGGAGGCGGTGGGTGAGCCATGACGCGAGGGGGGGCTGGGGCTTACGATCGTCTGCTCGCGAACAGCGGCTTGTAGCGGTAGTACACCTCGAGCGTCAACACGTTGATCGCCGTCGAGTAGACCCGGCCCCCGCTGAGGCCGATCCAGCTCGGCTCGGGATCCCAGCTGCCGTTGATGTGCGGCTCGCTGCGCTGGCGGGGCAGCAGGGCTTCCTGTAGTAGCGTGTTCCACGCCTCCCAGGGCTCGCCGCCGAGGTGGAAGAGCGATAGCGTCGCGGCGTACCAGTAGTAGTACGACTGGAACGAGGTGTCCCACTTACGCAGCGAGTACGGCTGAGGGGGATGACGCGGAATGATGCGCTTGACCGCGTTGCGCGTGCGGCGGTCGTCGGGCGTCCCCCCCATGTAGAGGTGACTGAGAAGACCGACGGCGACCATGTTGACGCCGCGGCGACCCGCCTCGGGGTCGATGTTCGCGTAGATGCCGTAGCCCGACGACGTGAAGGCTCGATCGATGTAGTGGCGGATTCCCTTCTTCATTTGCGGGGGGATCGAGACGCCCGCGAGCTCGGCTCCGCGCAGCGCCATGATCTGCCAGCCCGTGATCGAGAGATCGTGTCGCCCCGTCCGTTCCGAGGTGTAGTCCCACGCGTCGCCGGGCTGCATCGACGAGAGCGTGTAGCGGACCGCGGCCTCGAGGCTGTCCTTGTAGCGCTTCTCGTCACGAGTCATCGTCAGCGCTTCGGCGAGCGCGAGGGTCGCGAGGCCGTGGTTGTAGAGGTACTTGTCTCCCGGGATCGCGAAAGACCCCGAGCCGTTCTGGTGCTCGAGCAGGTAGCGCAGGCCTTTGTCGACGTGCCGACGGTACGGCCCCTCGCTGTTCGGCATGTGTCCGGCTCCGAGGAAGGCGAGGATCGCGAGGGAGGAGACGCCGACGTCGAACTCCTTGAGGCCGTCGCCCGGGCAAGCCGTGTAGTGGCGGCAGTGCCGTTGGAAGCCGTGGCTCTGCCAGCCGCCGTCCGCGTCTTGATGCTCGGCGAGCCAGCGCAGGCCCCGGTCGACGGCGTTTTCGGTGCGACCGTTACCTCCGTAAGCGGCGAGCGCTCGAAAGCGTCCCTCCTCTCCGCGGGAGGAGAGAGCTCCTGCCGAGGAGACCCCTCGGAGAGGCGCGAAACGAGGCCGCGAGCCACCGATCCCGAGCGGGGGCGGATCGCGCAAGGGGCGGATGCGTTTCGGAGTCGGTAGCGGATCCCGTTTCGCGATCTTCGGTTCGGCCTTCTCCGGCGTTTTTTCCCCGGGCGGTCTCGGCGTGGGCTTCTCCGGCGACACCTGTGTCACCTTCTTCGGATTCGGCGGCTCGGGCTTCGGCTCGTCGCGTGGAGTCTTCTCTGGCTCGGGCGTCGGCGGCTTCGGAGTCGGCGGTTTCGGGTCGTCGGGCTTGTTCGGGTCCTTTTTGGGGGGAAGCCGTATCGAGATGATGATCTCCTTCGACGGCTTCGGTTTCTGCTCGGGCCCCGTGAGCAGCAGGGCCTTCGAGATCAGAAAGACCGCGAGGACGATGTGAAAGGCGACGGAGACGGCGATCGCCGCGGGGGTCATCCCGCGAGGGAGACGCCGGACCTTGAGCGCCTCGCGCGCCCGGCGACGGGCGTGGACGGTCTCGGCCAGTCCGCGGGCTTTTTCCCGCTTGCGACGACGCATCTGCTCGACGACTCGTCCCTTGCGAAACGGGCGAGCGCCGATCCGGCGGCCGACCGTGCGAATCGACCGGGCACACCGGGCGATGAGGTCGGCTTCACGGCCGAAGAGGTGGCTGAGCTTGCGCGGCAACGCTGGGACTCCCGAAGGGGCGGAACTCTTCCGCCGACGTGATTGTAACGGTGGGGGCGTAACGGGACCACCTCGGAAATTCCCTCAACATGTCCCGAACAAACGACGCCCCTGAGGGTTGCGAAATCGGTCCTGGTCCAAAAAAGCTCGGGCCTCTCGTTCTTTCCCGGGAAACCTCCTGCTACAATGGACGCGGCCCTCACCCGGGCCATGGTCGTCTTGTGTCGACTCGTCCCAAAAGGAGGTTTGCAAACGTTTCGAGCGACAGTACGATTTGGGCAAGTCTTTCAGGCGCGCTTTGTTGGGCGATGCAGGGTGTGGCCGCCCCCCGAAGCGCAGGAAGGCTTGGACTGACCGAAGCCGAAACCTCTCCTACTCCCGGCCCTTTCAGAGCACAGGCTTGAACCTCAGGTACGTGCTGTGATGATGGACTCGGTCGAATTCGCGTCGGTGTGGATCGGAGCCCCTTCCGGGCTCGGAGCACGTGCACCACGGCGACATTCGACGGGTCGGGATGACGGCTGGGCCGAGACGTAAGACGGCCGCCTGGCACGTTTCTCTCTCGATGTGAATGCGATCAACGAGCGGTGAATCTGCTCTCGATCGCTGCGAGCGAAGAGGCGAAGCCGGTGAAAGGGTGAAGCAAGCGCCGTAAGGCGGAGAAAAGCAAAGAGTTTGCAGAGCGCCGGATGGTCGGGACCACCATCGGGCCGCTCTTGGCGTTCCTGAAAGGAGTTTGGGGTATCGATGACTTGGAAAAAACTGTTCGCGTTGTGTCTCGCGCTTGCGTTCTTCGCGGGCTGTGACACGGGCGCCCCGAGTGACGAGCAGGGCAATATCACCCCTGGTGGGGGCGAGGAAGAGGGCAATACTGGCATCACCGCCTGCGTTCTCATCGGGGTCCAAGGCGATTTTAGAGTAGCCGGAGATGAGAGCCGTGTGAACGAGCTCTGCGTCGGCGACGTGATCTCGCTCGTCGGCTTCAACTTCCCCGACCTGCTCGAGGATATCCGCGTCACGTTCACGACCGGAAACTCGTCGATCGAGGGTCTGCCGCTCGAGGTTCGCAACCGTCGTCTCGACGCGACCTCGAGAACCATCGACTCGACACTCGTAGTTCTCGTGCCGACCGGTGTGTCGACCGGCATCATCGAGCTCTTCTGTGGCGGGGTCTCCGCGGGTGCGGTCGGCTTCGATAGTTGCCCGATCGTCCAGGCCGCGACGCTCGGTGCGAACGGCGACCAGACCCACCTGTTCTACTTCCCGAACGTCGGGTTTCAGGACGGTGGCTCGCGCGTGACGATCTACGGTCTCAACCTCTCGGACGTCCAGGAAGTCCTTCTGGACGACAAGGAGGGGCAGACGGCACGCATCCCTGCGAGCACGTTCATTCGCAATACAGGTATCGGTCTCCAGGCGGGTCAGATCCCGACGGGTTACGAGAGCTTCTCGTTCAACCTCAACGACACC
>CAYZGY010000279.1:0-9204 GCA_964478085.1 uncultured Planctomycetia bacterium | reverse complement strand
TACGCGATCACCTCCTACGCGATCACCTCCTACGCGATCACCTCCTACGCGATCACCTCCTACGCGATCAACTCCCGCACCACCCGCCCGTGCACGTCCGTAAGCCGATGATCGCGTCCACCGAAGCGGTATGTCAACTTCTCGTGATCGAAGCCGAGCAAATGCAAGATCGTCGCGTGGAGATCATGCACGTGGACCTTGTCCTCGACGGCCGCGAATCCCGCTTCGTCCGTCGCGCCGTGCACGGTCCCTCCGCGAACACCGCCGCCCGCGAGCCACATGCTGAAGCCGTAGTGATTGTGATCCCGTCCGGAGAGTTGAGGCAACTCGGCGACCGGCGTTCGCCCGAACTCGCCGCCCCACATCACGAGCGTCGAGTCGAACAGCCCGCGGTCCTTGAGGTCGCTCAGGAACGCGGCGATCGGTTGATCCCAGCCGACGGCGAGCGCACGATGGTTCTTTTCGATGCCGTCGTGGTTGTCCCAAGGCTGACCCGCGCCACTCCAGACTTGAACCATCCGAACGCCGCGCTCGAGCAGGCGACGCGTGATGAGAAGCTGACGTCCGTGGAGCGATCGCCCGTAACGATCTCGCACGTGCGCCGGCTCTCGCTCGAGGTCGAAGGCTTCGGCGGCCTCGGACTGCATTCCGTACGCGAGCTCGAACGATTGGATGCGCGTCTCGAGCTCGACGTCCCTCGACCGCTCGCGAAGGTGCTCCCGATTGAGCGCCTGCACGAAGTCGATCTGCCGGCGTTGCTCCCCGGGACTCGCGAAGCCGTGGTGGATGTTGTCGATGAGCTCGTCGACCGCCGTCTTCTTCGTGTCGATGTGTGTCCCTTGAAACGCTCCAGGCAAGAACGCCGAACGCCAATTGCGCTTGCCGAAGACAGGAAGCCCGCCCGGACAGAGGACGAGGAATCCCGGCAGGTTCTGATTCTCGCTGCCGAGCCCGTACGTCAGCCACGAACCGAGGCTCGGTCGCGGAAGCTGTCCGTTCCCGCAATTCATGAGAAGGAGTGACGGCTCGTGATTGGGCACGTCGGCGTGCATCGATCGAACGACGCACATGTCGTCGATATGCGCGGCCGTCTTCTCGAAGATCTCGCTCACGGGAATGCCGCTTTCGCCGAAGCGACGGAACGAGAACGGCGAACGCATCGCCGCGCCAGTCTTGCGCTCCGTGCGGAGGTTCGACGCGGGGAGCGGCTTGCCGTGGTAGCGATCGAGCAGCGGCTTCGGATCGAACGTATCGACTTGCGATGGCCCACCGTTCATGAAAAGGTGCACGACACGCTTCGCGGGACCTTCGAAGTGTGAGCGACGCGGAGCGAGCGGACCGAGCGCCGTCTCGGACTCGGCCCGGAGCAGTCCCGCGTCCGCGAGAACGCCGCAGAGCCCGAGCCAGCCGAGACCCTGTCCGCTGCGCTTCAGGAGCTCTCTTCGCGCGAAGGCACGTCGGTTGTCGAGGTCGTCAATCCGCATACGAGAACTCGTTCGTCATCAAGAGGCCGTGGGCGAGCTGCTCCCAGCGGGAGAGCGACGCGCCGTGAAAGTCCCTGGCAGAGTCCCAGCTCGCTGCACCGGCCGCTTCCGCGGAAGGACGCAGCGTCACATGCCAGTCGAACTGATCGTTCGTGATCGTTCCATGATTCATGCCGACGAAGTCGATCGTGTCGCCCGCCTCACACTCGATCCGATCGATATCCGTTCGCGCTTTCGACGCGCTCAGCCGCCACTCGCCGAGCGTACCGTGCCGGCTCGAATCGATGCGAACGACGACGCCGTCGGCGCTCTGGTGCTTCCCGTGGACGACCTCGCCGCGTAGCTCGAGTGTCATCCTCTCCGGCACCGTGAAACGCCGGACGACGGCGAGGCTCGGGTTCTTCGAAGGATGCATCATCGTCTTCCGAATGAAGACCCACGAGAGCTTCGCGTCGGGAAGCTTCGAGCCACCCTGCCACGACGACCCCGTCCAGTGTGGCAGAAGCTGAAACTCGCCGAGCCGCTTCGCTTTCGCGTCCCACGAGCGATAACCGTAGCTCCAGTCGTCTGCCGGTTCGCGCTTCGAGTCGCCGATCTCGCCGACGAACCGTCGGGCGATCGTGATCTCACGGGCAGTCGGCGCGCGTTGAAAGAGGCGCGAGTAGAGGACCCGCAATTTCGAATCGACGTCCTTTGCCGATTTGAGCTCGGGGAGCGAAAGAACCTGCTTCGCACACGCGAGCGCGAACGGGTGGTTCATCAGGAAGAGCGCTTGCGGTGCGACGGTCGTGCGCGACCTTCGCGGACTCGTCGTCTCCGCGCTCGGGAAATCGAAGGTGCGAAGCACCTTGGGCACGTCTGCACGATCGATGCGAGAGTAGACCGTCCGACGTCCACGGCCACCCGCGTCGAGAAGCCCCACGGACTTGCCCCCGACGCGTTCGTCGAGCGAACCGCTGATCGCGAGCATCGAGTCGCGCAGGCTCTCGATCTCGAGACGGCGACGCGGCATGCGCCAAAGCCAACGGTTCCCCGGATCGACCTCGGAGACCTCGGCGCGGTCAACGCTCGACTGTCGGTAGGTCGAGGACAGGAGCATCCGCCGATGAAGCCGCTTGAGCGACCACCCCTCCGCAACCAAGCGGGTCGCGAGGTGATCGAGCAAGCTAGGGTGGCTCGGCGGCGAGCTGCGAACGCCGAAATCTCCCGGCGTCTCAACGAGCGGCTCGCCGAAATGATGCATCCAAACTCGATTGACGATGACGCGCGCGGTGAGGGGGTTTTCTCGAGACACGATCGCGCGAGCGAGCTCGAGGCGCCCACTGCCCTTGTCGAAGCTCCTTCTGTCACCGCGCGTGAAGAGACCGAGGAAGCGTCGCGGCACTTCCTTTCCGAGAAGGTTCGGATTGCCCCGGCGGAAGACACGCGGATTCGATCGAGCGCTGACGTCGACGAGAGCCATCGCGCGCGGAACGGCACCGGCCCCACCCGACTGCCACTGTGCGACGGCGTTCTGAAACTTGCGAAACTCTCCCTGCGCAGGTCGATCGGGAAGCAACTGAAGGACGCTGAAGTCGAAGCGCTCGGGGCGATCGAGCATCGGTGGCGAGTCGCGCCCGTGAAGGACTTCCCAGAGCTCTCGCTCGTCTTCGGATCCGGACTCCTTCGCCGCGAGAAAGGCGTTCGAGTAAATCGCCGCGAGCTCGCCGAGTGATGAAGGCAGCTTCTCCGCGATCGCCGACACGACGATTCGATTCACTCGCACCGTGCTGATCCCATCAGCCTTCGTCCATTCGCCGATCAGCCGCTCGGCGGCACCGCGCATCTCTTCGGCTGGAACGGACGCGAGCGCGTGCCACGGAACGAACGCGGGCATGCGAGTGCGTGCCGTTCGCAGGAGGTAGTTCTTCCAACGCAGGGTCATCAGCGGATTGAGGGCACCGGCTGGTGTCAGGAGCATGAAGTTGTCGGTCGTCGGCTTGCCCATCGCCTCGTGCGCCGCGAGCAGGTATTCGGCGGATCGCTTGCGCGCTCCATCGACGACTCCACGATACTTCGCGTCGACGAACCCTTGCAGCGCTGCGACGCGCTTTTGAAGCTCCGCGTCGAATTTTCGATAGCCGGCGTCCGTGGCCGGTGGAGCGATCGCGGGCAGAGGGCTCGGCTCGGCCGAAGCCGAAAAGACGCCATAGAGCGAGTAGTAGTCGGCTGTGGGTATCGGGTCGTACTTGTGGTCGTGGCAGCGTGCGCACGAAACCGTGAGGCCGAGTAAGCCCCGCGTGACGACGTCGATGCGATCATCGAGGATGTCGTGCGGGTTGTTCATGAATCGCTGCCCGACGGTCAGGAACCCGAGCCCCGCGACGTCGGGATCGTTGAGACTCTCGAGCGCACGATCCGCGGCGATCTGCTCGACGATGAACTCGTCGTAGGGCTTGTCCGTGGCGAAGGCACGAACGACATAGTCGCGGTAGGTGTACGCAAAGGGAAACTCGCGGTCCTCGAAGAAGACGTAACCCTTCGTGTCGGAGTAGCGCGCGACGTCGAGCCAATGCCGTCCCCAACGCTCTCCATGGCGTGGCGAAGCGAGGAGGCGATCGACGACCTTCTCGAAAGCCGCAGCGGAGTCGTCTTCGAGAAACGCGTCGAGCTCATCCTGCGTCGGAGGCAATCCCGTGACGTCGAACGTCACACGACGGAGCCACGTGCGTCGATCCGCCGCGGGAGACGGTGTGAGGTTCTGCTCAGTCAGCTTCGCGCGGATGAATCGATCGATCGGATCGTGAACGCTCGCTGCGTCGTCGAGCTTCGGAAGCGTCGGATTGGTGATCGGCTGGAACGCCCAGTGCGATCTCCAGTCGTCACCGCTCTGCGTCGACTCGGCTGCGCCCGCGGGCCACGGAGCCCCGGCACGCACCCAGCGTTCGATCGCGTCGACTTCATCGGGACGCAGAGGCTTCTCACGTTTACCCCTCGGCGGCATGCGAAGATCGCCCTCACGACGCACGGCCTGAACGAGCAAGCTCGCGCCAGGCTCGTCGGGTCGAATCGCCGGTCCCGAGTCGCCGCCTTCAAAGAGCGCCGCGCGCGAATCGACACGCAGCCCCGACGCCTGCTTCTTCTCGCCGTGACAACGCGAGCAGCGCTCGACGAGGAGCGGCCGAACTCGACGCTCGAAGAGCTCGGCAGCTTCGCGATCGTTCGTATCGGTCACGATCGCCGTCGAAAGAAGAAGAGCGACTAACGATCCCATCGAAACCTCGCGAGGTAGATGCTCGTTCGCCCTTCGTGGCTCGCGTAGTAGCTCACCCAGAGAACGCCGTCGTGCCAGACCATGCCCGGGTAGCTCGTGTCACCGCCCGAGGGCAAGGGGAAGAGCTCCGTCATCGTGCCCTTTTCGACGTCGATCGCCGTCAGAGACGTTCGCACCGGGTGATCGTAGAGTCGACCCGCGCCGATCCAACCGACGCCGGGAACCTCGAGAAAGTTCGGTCCGCCGAAACGCTTGCCGAGATCGACCCACTTCCAATCTGTGTACGGAGCCTTCGCGCTCCCGAGAAACGCCGTGTTTCCCCGTCCATCGCGACGGTGGAGGCAGTAGCCGGTACCGTCCTTGTCAAATCGAACGCGGGCTTCGGTCGGCCAACCCCCTTCGGAGAGCAGCCGCGTGGTGACCGTCTCGTAGCGAACGCCGTCCTTCGTCTTGATAAGCGCGCTGTGCTCTCGATTCTCCGGAGTTCCGTAAGTCACGCCGTAGGCGACGTCGCCGTGCCAGGTCACTCGCCAGAGCCAACGACCGAGCGACACGACCATCTGCGGATTCGAGAAAGCCTCCCCGTCGGACGACAAGCTGATGAAGGTGCCCGTACTCCGCTTGCCGCCGGCGTTCCGCTGCGCACCTCCGAGAACCAAGAGCTGATTCGCAGGCGTCAGCGACAAGGCCGCGTCGCGCAAATCGTATTCGGGATGCGCGAGAAGCGTCGTCGACTTCCACGTGACTCCGTCCTTCGATTCGATGACGCGGAGCTTTCCCACGTCGCCCGCGTGCCCCTTGCCTTCGCGGAAGGCGCAGTAGAATCGGTCGCGCCAACGAACGAGGTCGGTGAAGGCGTTGTGAGGTGCTCGATCCCAGATCTTTCGAATGTCGATGAGAGTCGGAAGATTCAATCGTGGCGGGTTCCCCCAAGCCGGCCACTTCACGACTCGTGGCGCAACCTCGAGCTGCACGCTTCGATAGTCCGCCGTGCCGAACCCGGCCGACGCGTTGTTGCCGAAGATGAAGCGTCCGCCGTGCGGTCCCGCAGGAATGCCGGCGTAGGCGTTCCCGACGGGCTTCCCGTCGACACGCAAATAGGCGTAGGGATCACCGGGAGCCGACCAGAGCTCCCAGGTGTGAAAACCGGAATCGAGCTCGGGAAGTGGAACGGCGGTGTGCTTGCCATCCCAGAAGTACGCGATGGGATGGCCTTCCTTCGCTCGACCGATTCCGATGATGTAGCGCCGCGACAGCGTCCCGATCTCGATCGACTGTCCATGACCACCGTTCGAGACGACGGCGCGCACGACCGCCGTGACGCGAAATCCGCGACTCTCGGCCTCACCGATCGCCGTCCGACCGTAGGCTTCGCGCTTCGCGTGGTAGCAGAAAACCGACCCGGACTTCGCCGCAGTCTTCGCGACGCGCCAAGCCGCCACGTCACCGGTCGCCGCTTCGGCCTTCGAGATTCCCTCGGCACCCTCGCCACGAACGAGCTTCCAGCTTCCCTTCCCGGGATCGGTCCCCCCTTGATGCTCGACGACGGTCTTTGCGAGAGCATCGCTGTCTGTCATCAGAACGAGCACGGCGAGGGCGCTCAGCGCTGAACGCCAGACGGGTCGCAGGGTCGCGGCAAGGCTCGAATTCATCGCTTGTTCGCCAGGTTTCACGGAGCGGAATCTCCGAAGCGAGATTATACCCGGACTCCGGGTCGAGTAGACTGTTTCGAGGCTAACAGCCCGTACCTTTTTGCTGGCGATCGAAATCTCCCGGGAGACTTTTCGCGCGATGGGAAGTTCGCAATCCGTTCGCTGGGGCGTGATCGGCGTCGGCTGGTTCGGCGAGATTCACGCGGAAACCCTCTCTCGCATGCCCGGGATCGACCTCGCGGCGCTCTCGACGCGAACTCCCTCGCGACTCGAGGAGGTCGCGGCTCGGCTCGACGTCACCGGGCGACATTCCGACTACCGCGCTCTCCTCGACGACCCGACGATCGACGCGGTCAGCGTCACGACACACGTCGACGACCACGCACAGATCACCATCGACGCCCTCGACGCCGGCAAGCACGTGCTACTCGAGAAGCCGATGGCGAGGACGGTCGAGGACTGTGACCGCATCGTCACCGCGGCCGAGCGAAGCGCCGCATCGCTCATGGTCGGCCACATCTGCCGGTTCGACCCACGTGTCGCGCTCGCGAAGGAAGCGGTCGAAAACGGTCGCGTCGGGACGATTCTCTCGATGCACGCGCGGCGCAATCTCTCTCGCGAGATCGGCGAGCAAGTGCTCGACAAAATCTCGGCACTTCTCGGTGACGGTGTTCACGACGCCGACTTGATGCTCTGGTTTTCGAGCGCGAAGCCCGTGAGCGTCTACGCCGTCGAGATTCATCCAGGCGAAAACAAGTATCCCGATATCGGCTGGGCGATGATTCGATTCGACGACGGGTCGGTCGGCGTCGTCGAGTCGATCTGGCATCTCCCGAAATCGACTCCGTACACGATCGACGCACGCATGGAGATCGTCGGAACGGCAGGCGCGCTCTACGTCGACTGCGGCAACGCGGGCCTCGAGATTCACGACGAGTCCGGCTCGTCCCTGCCCGACACGGCCTACTGGCCCGAGGTCTTCGGCGCTCGCGATGGCGCGCTGCGTGCCGAGCTGCGCTACTTCGCGGACTGCGTCGCGGAGGGAGCTCCTCCCGATCGCGTGCCCATCGCCGACTCGCGCGAAGTCGTCCGGGTCATCGCCGCCGCGCAGGAGTCCGCGAGAACCGGCTCGCCCGTCGAGCTTTGAGGTAGAAACGAGGAAGGACGATGAACTCATCCCACCTGTCGAGACGCGACTCCCTACGTGCGATTCTCGGACTCGGAGGCTTGCCCCTCCTGACGACGCTCGCACCGACCGCCCAGGCCGAAGAGAAGGCCAAGAAGCGCATCGGCTTCGTCGATCGCCACCTCGACAACTACCACGCGAACGTCTTCCTTCGCATCCTCCGCGGCGATCTCGCGAAGCGCGGCTTCGAGGTCACGGGCTGCACCGCGATCGAGAAGGAAAGCGGCAAGGCTTGGGCGACGAAGAACAAGGTCGCGTGGTACGACGACGTCGACGCGCTCGATCCGCACGTCGACTTCTACTTCGTCCTCGCGCCATCGAACCCAGAGCTCCATCTCGATTTGGCCAAGGCCGTCCTCCCGAAGAAGAAGGCGACCTACATCGACAAGACCTTCGCGCCCGATCTCGAGACGGCGAAGATGATCTTCGCGATCGCCGACGAGCACGGCACGCCTCTGCAGACGACTTCTGCGCTGCGATACACCGATGCGCTCCAGTACGCGGGGAAGACGGGCAAGGATCGAGTGCTTCACATGGTCAGCTGGGGACCGGGAGGAAACTTCGACGAGTACGCGATTCATCCACTCGAGCACGTCGTCAGCACGATGGGGCACGAGGTGCTCCGAGTCATGCGCCGAGGAAAGGGACAGCACTCGCAACTCCTTCTGGACTTCTCGGACGGACGAACCGCGGTCGTCAACGTCTACATCAAGACGCGCACGGCCTACTCGGCCACGGTGACGACGGCGGGAGAGACGAAGTACCTCGCCGCCGACATCTCGAAGATCTTCGTGCGAAACTGCGCCGCCGTTCTCGATCTCTTCGAAAGCGGGAAGCCCAACGTCGATCGTCGTGAGACGCTGGCGATCATGAAGATCCTCGATTTCGTCAAGCGCCCCGAAGCGCTGAAGGGCTTCGTCTCGCTGTCGACGGGACCGAAGGCCGTGCGATGAGGATCTCGGCTTTCGCGTTCGTCCTGATCGTCGCGTCAGGAGCTGTCCCCGCGGAGGAAAGGACTCCGTTCGTCTGGAAGGACGGCGACACCGTCGTTCGCATCGGCGGAACCGACGTCGTCCTCGAAGGTCGCTACGGATTCTTCGAGGCCTACCTGAGGAAGGCGCTCCCAGGAAAGAAGATCCGCGTACGCAATCTCGGATGGCAAGGCGATACCGTTTTCGAGCAACGACGCGACCTCAACTTCGGCGACTGGAAGGCTCGACTCGCGAAGGTCGACGCGAGCGTTCTCGTCATCTCGTTCGGTCGACTCGAATCGCTCGACAAGCTCTCCTCTCCGAAGCAGTTCGTCGATGCCTACGCGCGCTTTCTCGATTCCGTCGACGACGGAAAACGACGCTTCGTTTTGCTCTCCCCCGTTCGCTTCGAGGACGGCGGCCCCCACCGGCCCTCGGCCGAATCTGCGAACCGGCGGCTCCGTGAGTACGTCGACTCGATCCGCAGCCTCGCCGCGAAGCGAGGGCGCACGACTTTCGTCGATCTCTTCAGCCTCGATCCGAACGTCGACGCGACATGGGGATCGACGCGGCTGACGATCGACGGCTTGCAGATCTCGGAGAGCGGCTATCACGTACTCGGCCGACGAGTCGCAACGGCGCTCAGCTCCACGACGTC
>CAYZGY010000278.1:3759-9214 GCA_964478085.1 uncultured Planctomycetia bacterium | reverse complement strand
CGACGCGGCGACGAGGCAGCTCAGAAGGCCGAAGCGGTTCGTGCGCATGGGGTTCTCCGTTTTCTTACTTTCTTACGTGGTCCCGTCCATTCTATCCGGCGTCGTCCGCCGGGCAATCTTCGGCGCTTTTCGAGTCTTCAGGAACTCTCTCCCGAAACATGCCGAGCGCCGTCAGGATCAGCACGATGGCGCCGATCCAGAAGATCGGTCGCGAATCCGTCCCGAACGAGGCTTTGAGCCAGACCGCGATGAAGGGAGCGAGGCCCCAACGCAGGCCCGTCAGGACCGAGTGGATGCCCGTGTAGATCGGCTCGCGGCGCGGGTCGGGCGCGAACCAGAGCGGCCCGAGCATCCAGACGAGCGTGCCGCCGCCCATCGCGACGCCGCGGAAGATGCGGCCGACGTAGACCCAGCCGATCGTCGGCGCGAGCGCGAGCACGATGAAGTCGATGGCGAGCACGATGTTGAGGATCGCGCGTAGCCGGAAGGGGTTGCTCCGGTCGAAGCGAGATCCCCAAGCGGCCATCGAGAGGGCCATCATCGCCTGCACGAGAACGACGTTGATCATCGCGAGGTCGAAGTAGTTCGCTCCGAGCTTGTCGACCGCGTGAATCTGGGTCAGCGGAATCGACATGATGTTCGCGAAGCCGAAGACGAAGAAGAAGGTCTCGTAGCGTCGGAAGGCGTGATCCTCTCGCCAGACTCGGACGAACTCGCGGAAAGTCTCGAGCACCGAACGCTGCTTCTCCTCCTCGCTCGGCTCGATCGGTGCTTCGGGGACCCGTCGGTAGAGTCCGCAGCCGAAGAGGGCGACGACGGCGATCGAGGGGATGACCCACCTCGCCATCTCGCGCGCGGGGATCGGGCAGGGGCGGAGCAGCTCGACGAGCTCCTCCGTGCCGATGTTCCAGTCGAGGAGCACGGAGATCGCGAGCGCGAACCCCGTCGTGACGACGAGCTTGGCTCGATTGAGCGTGCCGACCGATCGTCCGCGCTGCTCCTTCGGAAAGTTCGTCTGGTAGACGAGGACGCGCGCGGGAATCGCCATGCAGTAGAGGATGCGTGCGAGACCGTGGAGCCCGACGAAGGCGAGCGCGGCGCTCGGGCGCAGGAAGAAGACCGGGATCAGCGCCAGGTTCGAGATCGTTTGGAGCCAGAACGCCATGCGCACGCGCGAGCAGCGAACGGCGAGGTGGCTCGTGAAGAACGATAGGATCAGCCCGACGCTCTGAGCGCTCGTCAGCAAGGCGACCTCGAAGTCGCTCGCGTCGAAGGCCTTCTTGGCGAGACCCGGGCCGAGCTCGAGGATCGCGAGGTAGCCGGACCAGAGGATGCCGCCGAAGAGCTCGAGGCGGTAGGTCTTCTCGCCGAGCCCATCGAGGCCTGGGTCGGCGGGGTCGCGGTTGTGGGATTCAGCGTTTTCGGCAGTCGATTCGGACACGTGCTCGGACCTTCCATCGCGGGCTCTCAGCGCGGCCGCGGCAATTTGCCGCATCTCATCTCGACCGCTGCCATCAGGTCCTCGCGAGCGGTAGGATACCCGCGTGAGCGAAGCGAGCAAGAGCCCCCAGCTGAAGGACGCGTATCGCGAGCTGGCCCCGTGGAAACGGCGGCTTCATCTGGTCGCGCTCGTGCTCGTCGTCATCGGGTTGGGTATGAAAGGAGTCAGCGCGATCTCGGGTGGCAGCGCTGGTGACGACGGCTCCGGCGCGCTCGTCAGCGGCGATCCGAAGACGCCCCTCGCAGCGCGGAAGACGGGCACCGGCACGGGGGAGACGGGGAACGCGTTTCTTCCGGACGCCGGGACGAAGACGGGCGTCCCGCTTCCAAAAACAGGCGAAAAGCTTCCAGAACCCGGGGAAACAGGTGGAACGGGCAAAGGAGGAGATGTCGCCCCGGACGGCGAAGCGTTCCTCGACGAGTGGTCTCCGACGCTGGTTCGTGGCGGCCTGAGCTTCTTCGCGGCCTTTTGGATCGGCTTCGCGTTACGTACTTTCATGCGTATCTGCGGCATCTTCGTCGGCCTCTTCACGCTCGGTGTCCTGGGTCTCCAGCAGATGGGATGGATCACCGTCGAGTGGGCTGTCGCACAGGAGCAGTTCGCGGCTCTCCCCGCGTTTCTCGGGGAGCAGTTCAGCGGCTTCAAGACCTTCCTTCAGGGGAGTCTTCCGTCGGCGGGAATGGCCGCCGTCGGGCTCTACGCTGGCCTTCAGAAGAAGTGACGATTCGCCTCGGATCACTTTGACGTTCCCCGGTTGACATTACCGGGGCACTGAATTACATTCCGCGCTTCGTTGCAGAACGACGAGCAAAAACCGAGTTCTTCCGGTTACTCCAAGTACCTCCAATACGCGGATTTAGGAATCTACTTCGCGGTGGGGGTGGGCCTCTTTACCTGGCTCGGAATCTTGGCGGATCGGAAGTGTGGCACAAAGGCCTTGTTCACCGTCTTGGGTGCGTTTCTCGGATTCGCCGGCGCTTTCCGGCTGGCGTACGAATCCGTTTAAGGGCGTGAGAAGACCGGACGCGGAAAGGGTGAGCGGGCGGAGTGCGAAGACGCCGAATCCAAAGAGCCGGTCGAGTCTCCCGAGTCCGAATCGGACGACACGCGATCGATCGAAACGCACCAGGACGCCACTCGGAACGAAGAAGATGAACGGTAAGAAGTACGGAATCCTTCTGACGATCGTGACAGCCCTCGCAGCGGCTGTCGCATACCACTTCGACGCGAGCCGTGGGCTCGCCGGAGTCGGTATCGGCGTCGCTATCGGGCTCGTGCTCGTGTTCATCTCCCACTTCTTCACGACGCGAGCGCGAAAGTCGTCCGACACGCAGAGCGCGATCTCTTGCGTCTATCTGAGCGTGGGCGCGAGTTTCGTGATTGTCATCACTTCCGCCGTCGTGGTTCGCTTCGTCTGGTTCGAAATCCTTCCGTCGGCGATCTTGACGACGATGGCGTTCTACCTCGTGTACAGATTCATCGCAGTCCTAGACGCGTGGCCCGCCGCTGGTGTTGAAAATGCCAGTGTGAGACGCACGCAGCAGGCACCGAAATCGGCATGAACTTTCTTTCCGATCTGCTTCCGAGCTTCTTGGCCGCCGCCGATCCGATGGCGCACGTCCTCGACGCGCCGATCTTCGATTACGGTTTTCTCGAGGAGGACGATCGGCTCTACAAGGTCAAGGAGAGCCTTTGGTCGCTCGGTCTGACGAAGCACGTCTGGCTCTTTTTCCTCGCCGGTATCCTGACGCTCCTCTTTTTCACGTCTTACTCATCGAAGATCGAAAAGGGCGGTCAGCGCGTTCCTGGACGTTGGGGCAACTTCGTCGAGACGATCCTCGAATTCCTTCGCGACCAGATGCTCCGCCCGTTCCTCGGGACGGACGGAGACAAGTACCTGCCGCTGATCTCGGTCATCTTCGTCTACATCCTGATTTGTAACCTGCTCGGGCTGTTTCCGGTATTCGACTACCTCGGACACGGAGGAAACACGTCGACCGCGAATCCTGCGATCACCCCTGCGCTCGCTTTGATCGCGTTCGTCATGTACCACGCACTCGGAGTGAAGGCGGAGTTCGATCATCACCACAAGGAAAGCGGCAATTACTTCACCGCGATCGGGGCGTACCTGAAGAATCAGGTGCCGCACGTGCCGTTCTTCGTCTTACCTCTCATCATCGTGATCGAACTGGCCGCGCACATCATCCGGCCCTGCGCTCTCGCCATTCGTCTCTGTGCGAACATGGTCGCGGGTCACGTCATGATGGCGTCGCTGCTCGGCTTCACGGCCGTGTTCACGAAGAGCTTCCTCATCGGTGGATTCGCGATCTCGCTCATGAGTTTCGGCGCCGTTACGGCGTTGACCTTTCTCGAACTGCTCGTCGCGTTGATCCAGGCCTTCGTCTTCACGTTCCTGACGACGGTCTTCCTCTCGATGAGTGTCCATCCTGATCACTAGTTCTTGAAATCACTGTTTCTGATACCCCTCAACGGAAAGGAGTTGTCCGAAAATGGGCATGCCGCTTGAAATCCTCAGTTCGGTCATGGGATTCTTCGCCCAGGCAGCTGAAGCGCTTCCCGCCAGTCTTTACATCCCGATCGGTGCCGGTCTCGGCGCTGGCCTCGCGGCCATCGGCGTAGGTCTCGGTATCGGCAAGATCGCCGCCGCGTCGGTCGAGAGCATCGCCCGTCAGCCCGAGGCTTCCGGTGACATCCGTGGTGCGATGATCCTCACCGCGGCGTTCATCGAGGGTGTCTGTCTCTTCGCTGTCGTCGTCGCGCTTCTCGCGGTTCTCAACATCCCCCCGCCTCCGGCTGCTTAATTTCGGCGCGGAAGCCAAGGTGATCGCATGAAGCAGCGAACTGCTCAGCTGTTCTACACGACGACTCTGGTCCTTGCCCCGGCTTTGGTGATGGCGGCAGGGGATGCCGACAGGGCTCCTCCGCTCATTCCCCAGACCATCTGGGCGCTCGCCTCGTTTGTTGTCGTCCTCATCGTTCTTTGGAAAAAGGTCCTCCCGCTCATCCTCGGTGCGATGGACCAGCGCGCGCGCGAAATCCGCGACTCGCTGGCCGCCGCCGAGAAGGCGAAGGCCGAAGCCGAAGAGTTGATGCAGCACCACCAGGCTGACCTCGACGCGGCGCGCAACGAAGCGCGTCAGATCATCGAGGAAGGTAAGGCAGACGCCGAGAAGGTGCGCGCGCAGATCGTCGAGGACGCCAACCGAGAGGCCGCTGATATTTCGGCTCGCGTGACGCGCGAGATCGAGCTGGCGAAGCAGTCGGCACTGCAGGAGCTTCACCTCCAGTCGGTGCAACTGTCCTTCGACCTGGCGAACGATCTCATCCGCAAGAATCTCGATCCGAAAGATCACCAGGGCCTGGTCGATGAACGCATCCGTGGGTTCGAGTCGGGCGAGTAATCGCTCGGTCGAACCTCGATTCCGACACTCCGTTTTGACCGTTGCGGTGATTTCCAGGTACGCGCCCCGCGACTGTCGTGCGATGGGTTTTCTGAGGTGAGCCGATAGGCATGGTCTTTCGGCAAGCCGAGGAGAACACCGTACGGCGGCCGCGGGTCGCGAGACCTGATCTCGCGCCGCCGGGTTCTCGGAGTCGAAGAGATCCCCCAGACGAGACAAGCAAATGCAAGTCGAAACGATTCCTGCCGTCTACGGTCGCGCCCTTCTCGGCGCCGCTGAAGACAAGGGGATAATGACCGAGGTCGCGGAAGAGGTCGAAGTCCTCCGCACGGTTCTCGAAGGTGACGCTGACCTTCGTGGCTTCATCGAGAGCCCGCGTCTCGAGAGCTCGAAGAAGCGCGAGATCCTCGAGAAGGCGCTGCGCGGCAAGGCCTCCGACGTCCTCACGAACTTCACCCTGCTCCTCGTCGACAAGGGGCGCGAGTCGTCGCTCTGCGACATCCACGCGGCGTTAGGAAAGCTACACGACGAT
>CAYZGY010000278.1:0-3749 GCA_964478085.1 uncultured Planctomycetia bacterium | reverse complement strand
CTCGGCTGTTCCTCTCGAGGGGCGGACGATGGTCAACCTCGAGCTCGCGATGGGTCAGAAGCTCGGAAAGAAAGTCGTCCTCGAGAACAAGGTGGACCCCGACATCCTTGGGGGACTCATCGTGCGTTTTGACGGAATGGTTGCCGACGGCAGCGTCCAAAAGGCACTCGGAGAAATCAAGGGCAAGATGTTGTCCCTGAAGTTCGGGAGTGAACTAGTCCATGAAGATTAACCCGGAAGAAATCACCTCGGTCCTGAAGCAAGAGATCGAGAATTACGGTGCCGATTTCTCCGTCGAAGAGGAAGGTACGATCCTCGAGGTCGGTGACGGTATCGCGCGAATTTACGGCCTGACCAATTGCATGGCCGGCGAGATGCTCACGTTCTCGAACGGCGCGAACGGCATGGCCTTCAACCTCGAAGAGTCGAGTATCGGAGCCGTCATCCTCGGCGACTTCGACGACCTTCGCGAAGGCGATACGGTCAAGCGTACGGGAACCGTCCTTCGTGTCCCCGTCGGCGAGGCTCTCATCGGTCGCGTCGTCGATCCGCTGGGCAACCCGCTCGACGGCAAGGGCCCGATTCAGACGAACGACTATCGCCCACTCGAAACACCCGCGCCCGGTATCGCCGACCGCCAGTCGGTCCACGAGCCGCTGCAGACAGGAATCAAGGCGATCGACTCGATGATTCCGATCGGTCGTGGTCAGCGCGAGCTGATCATCGGCGACCGCGGAACCGGGAAGACCGCTATCGCGATCGACACGATCATCAACCAGAAGGGCGGAGACGTGATCTGCGTCTACGTCGCGATCGGCCAGAAGGCCTCGACGGTCGCGTCGGTCGTGCAGAAGCTCACCGAATCGGGCGCGATGGACTACACCATCGTCGTCAACGCGTCGGCCGCGATGCCCGCGCCGCTCCAGTACATCGCCGCGTACGCCGGTTGCGCGATGGCCGAGTACTTCATGTACGAGAAGAACGGCCACACGCTCTGCGTCTACGACGATCTGAGCAAGCAGGCGACGGCTTACCGTCAGCTCTCGCTCCTTCTCCGTCGTCCGCCGGGACGCGAGGCGTACCCCGGTGACGTCTTCTACCTCCACTCGCGCCTCCTCGAGCGTTCGGCGAAGCTCTCGCCCGAGCTCGGTGGTGGATCGCTGACGGCGCTGCCCGTCATCGAGACGCAGGAGGGTGAGGTCTCCGCGTACATTCCGACGAACGTGATCTCGATCACCGACGGCCAGATCTACCTCGTGCCCGAGCTGTTCTTTGCCGGTGTGCGCCCCGCGATCGACGTCGGTATCTCGGTCTCCCGCGTCGGAGGTAGCGCGCAGATCCAGGCGATGAAGGACTCGGCCAAGTCGCTGCGTCTCGACCTCGCCCAGTTCCGCGAGCTCGAAGCGTTCGCGCAGCTCGGTACCGAGCTCGACCCCGCGACGCAGGCTCAGCTAGACCGCGGTTTCCGCATGGTCGAGATCCTCAAGCAGGGTCAGTACTCGCCGATGAACGTCATCGACCAGATCCTGATCATCTGGGCCGGCTCCGCCGGTATCCTCGATCCGATCCCGGTCGACCAGGTGCGCGAGTTCGAGGAGAAGTTCATCGAGTACATCAACTCGACGCACAAAGAGATCGTCGACAAGCTCAACGAAGACAAGAAGATCACCGACGAGCTCACGGCGATGCTCGAGCCGGTCGCGAAGGACTACGCCAACTCGTTCCTCAGTGGAACGGCGGCGGATCCGCGTGCGGCAGCCGGTACCTAAAGCACTCGGCACCTAAATCGAGTTCTCGTAGAAATCAGGTCTGATCTCGCATGGCGAGTCTCAAAGACTACAAAAACAAGCTCAAGTCGATCTCCAACACGAGGAAGATCACGCGCACCATGGAGATGGTCTCCGCGGCGAAAGCCAAGAAGACCACCGACCGAGTCGAGGCGTCGACGCCTTACTCGCAAAAGCTGCGCGAGCTCATGGACGGCCTCTCGTCCGCGGGCACGATCGATCACTTCCTCGTGCAAGAGCCCGAGAAGATTGAGAAGCAGGCGCTCCTCGTCGTCACGGCGAACCGAGGCCTCTGCGGCGGTTACAACACGAACGTCGCCAACATGGCGGAGAAGTGGATCGCTGCGGAGAAGGCCGAGGGGCGCGAGACCGACGTCTCGATGATCGGGAAGAAGGGTTCGGCCCGCTTCTCGTTCCGCAAGCAGGCGATGGTCGCGACCTACGATCACATCGAGGATCGTCCGACCTTCGCCGACGCCGAGGAGATCGCTCAGGGCTTCATGGATCGTTTCGAGCGCGGCGAGATCCAGCGCGTGATGGTTGCGGTGACGCGGTTCATCACGGCGGGTTTCCAGACGCCGAAGCTGGTCCAGCTCGTGCCGATCGTGCCGCCGGAGGCCGAGGAAGGCGAAGGCGCCGCGGCCTCAGAAGACTCAGCGAAGAAGGGCGCGACGAGCACCGACTTCATCTTCGAGCCCGATCCGCAGCGCATCCTCGTGGACTTGCTGCCCTTCTCGGTCAAGCACGCGCTCTACCGCCTCTTCCTCGAAGCCGCTGCGAGCGAGCAGATCGCCCGTCGCGTCGCGATGAAGCTGGCGACGGACAACGCGGCCGAGCTCATCGGTTTCTACACGAGAAAGTACAACCGCGAACGCCAGGCTGCGATTACGCAGCAGATCATGGAAATCGTCGGCGGAGCAGAAGCGCTGGATTAGCGCTCGACTCGCGGAATCAGCATAGAACAAAGAAAGTAACCAACCGAAAGACAGGTCATCCTCATGACAGCGACTGCCAGCGGCGTCACCGGCAAGGTGGTTCAGGTCATCGGCGCGACGATCGACGCCGAGTACCCGGAAGGGCATCTCCCCGACATCTACAACGCCGTCGAGACCATCATCGATCCGGGCGGCAGGAACGAGACCCTGATCTGCGAAGTGCAGCAGCACCTCGGCGGCAACCGCGTGCGTGCGGTCGCGATGGGCTCGACCGACGGAATCGTCCGCGGTGCCGAGGTCGTCGACACGGGCAAGCCGATCTCGGTGCCCGTCGGTGAGGAGACGCTCGGACGCGTCTTCAACCTGCTCGGTAAGCCCGTCGACAAAGGTCCGCCCGCTGCCGCGACCGAGACGCGCCCGATTCACCAGGACGCGCCGGACTTCGATCAGCTCAAGCCGAAGCCCGAGGTCTTCGAGACGGGTATCAAGGTCGTCGACCTGCTGACGCCGTACTCGAAGGGTGGTAAGACCGGCCTCTTCGGTGGTGCGGGGCTCGGCAAGACCGTTCTCATTCAGGAGCTCATCAACAACGTCGCGACGAAGCACGGTGGTTACTCGTGTTTCGCGGGCGTCGGTGAGCGCACGCGTGAAGGGAACGACCTTTGGAACGAAATGAAGGAGGCCGTGATCGAGCAGGCCGACGGCACGACGACGTCCGTCCTCTCGAAGACCGTCCTCGTCTTCGGTCAGATGAACGAGCCGCCTGGGGCGCGCCTGCGCGTCGCTCTTTCGGCGCTCACCATGGCCGAGTACTTCCGCGACCTCGGTGGTGCGGACGTCCTCCTCTTCGTCGACAACATCTTCCGCTTCTCGCAGGCGGGATCAGAGGTGTCGGCGCTCCTCGGCCGTATGCCCTCCGCGGTCGGTTACCAGCCGACGCTCGCGACCGAGATGGGTGAGCTGCAGGAGCGTATCACCTCGACGCAGCACGGCTCGATTACCTCGGTGCAGGCGGTGTACGTCCCTG